>NZ_JBHWUI010000074.1:0-40930 GCF_042737525.1 Kitasatospora sp. NPDC059973
CCCGATGGTCCGCGAACCCGCCCGATCCGCCCCTGCCGGCCGCCGGCCCGTCGGGCTCCGACGGCCGGGCCGGGGTGTTACCGGTGCCGGGCCCTACGCCCGCGCAGTCCTACCAGCACCCCGCCGAGCGCCGTGAGCGCCACGGCGACGAGGGCCATCGGAACGAGCGGCCCCGTGCCGGTGCTCGCCAGGGGCGAACCCGGTGCGGGCCTCGGCGGGCCCGGTGCGGCGGCCGGCACGACGGGCGGCTCCGGCGGGTTCGAGGCGGGCGGGACGCCGGCCGTCTCCGTCGGGGTCGGCGTCGCGGGCGGCGTCGTCGGCGTGGGGGTGGGCGACGGGGTGGGCAGCAGCCGGTTGACCGCCGTGACCGAGACGCCGTCCGCGAGGTTCTCGGACGTCAGCACCAGCGGACCGAACACCGTGGTGTCCGGCGCCGCGTAGCCCTCGGGCGGGCTGAGCTCCTGCCAGTAGTACGTCCCCGGCTCACCGGCGCCCCGGCACAGGCCGTCGGTGCCGGTGGTGCACGGGCTCCCCAGCTTCGCGTCCGGCTTGTCACCGGTGGGCTGCAGCCCGTCGGTGCCGTTCGTCTCGTGCCACAGCTGGAACCTCGCCCCCGCCAGCGGCTTGCCGTCCTGGTCGTGCTTGACCAGGCGCAGCGCGCCCTCCTGCCGGCGGAACCCGAAGTCGAAGGTGTGGTCGTTCTCGCCCGGCCCGCCGGTGGTCAGCGCCCGTTCGGGGAACCGTCCGCCGTCGGGGACGACACCCTTGGAGTCGACGAAGTGGTTGTCGCCGACGTCCGCGTCGGTGGGCACCCACTGGTACAGGGGGCCGCCCTTGGCGTAGTCGGCCGGGTTGTCCAGCCTGATGGTGTACTTGGTGCGCGGCTTGAGGCCGCCGTCCACGTCGGAGTCGTCGAAGTAGTACTCGCCGCGGGTGGTCGTCCTCGTCGTGCCGACGAGCTTCCCCGACTCGTCGTAGAGGTGGACGGTCGCGCCCGGGACGGGGCGCTGGCCCGGCCGCTGGACGCCGGTGCGCTCCGGGTCGTACCAGACCCGGTTGCCGATCTGCAGCGGCGCCTGGTCGCAGAGGACCTCCAGGTCGCCCATCGACGCGCCCTTGCCGAACGGGGCCACCGTTCCCGGCGGGTTGAGCCGCAGGCCGAACTTCGGGTCCTGCTGCCCGTCGCGCTGGAGGAACGACGTGCCGTACCCGAAGGCGGTGTGGTTGGGGTCGAAGGCGGAGACCGCGATGGTGTTCTCGGCCTTGGAGAGCGCCATGCCGGCGAACGCCGTGTTGCGGTGGCCACCCCAGCTGGTGTCGAAGAACCGGGTGCCCCGGGGGGACAGCCCGCAGCCGTTGTTGGTGTCCAGCACGAACGTGCCGCCCGCCGGGCAGGCCTTGTTCAGGTCGCCGCCGGACATGACGACGGCGACGGAGCCCGGTGCGGGGGCGGCCGGGGCGCGGTCGCCGAAGCGGTCGCGGAAGGCCAGCAGCATCGAGCCGTCGGTCTCGAAGGCGATCTCGCCCAGCTCGGGCTCGGGGTTGGCGATGGTGGAGGCGCCGCACGGGTTGCCGTTCTGCGACGTCGGGTAGGTGCTCGTCCACGGGAACCAGCCCGCGCCGTCGCACGGGCCACCGCCGACGGTCGACTGCCGCGGGTAGTCGAGCGGCTGGTCCAGCACCGGCTTGCCGAACACCCCGGTGGCGAGGTCGAACGGCAGGACGACCGCCCGAAGGTCGGCGACCTTGCCGGTGGACTCGCCGGAGCACACCCCGCCGAGGTAGCCCTTGCCGTCCTGGAGGCCCAGGCCGAACGGGCGCCAGTCCCCCGCCGCCGGGCAGCCCGGATCCGGGACGGCGTAGGAGGCCTTCGGCGCCGCCGCGGTGGGCGCGGTGGCGTCGTAGCGGTAGAGCCTGCGGTCGTTGAGGTTGACGACGAAGAGGTCCCGGCCGTCATCGGTGATCTTGAGGCCGCCCAGGCTCTCCTTGCCCGGCACACCGAGGAAGGCGTCGTCGGTGCCACCGCCGTGGACCGTCGCACCGGCCTCCGGGACGGTGGTGAACAGGGTCGTCCTCTTCTGGGCGAGGTCGGTGACGTAGATCGCCCCGGCGCCGCCCGGACCGTAGTCGGTGGTGCGCTTGGCCAGCGCGGAGGAGAACACCCGCCGGTCGGACCGGTTCCACCCGATGCCGTAGATCGTGCCGGTCTCGGCGTCGGTGGCGATGTCCGTGGCGTTCACGTCCACGCCGTCCTGGCCGCGCGCGCTGTAGGGGAAGGACACCAGCGTGCGCTGGGCGCCGCCCTCGCGCGCGGCGGGCTGACAGGTCGTCACCAGCGGTGCGTTCTTCTGACAGTAGTCACCGGGGTTCCACAGCCCCGTGGTGAACGCGACGTTCTTGCCGCCGGAGAGGTCGACGAACTCCTCGTTGCTGCTCAGCTTGTTCGGAGCGCCGTCCAGTCCCTCCCGGGAGGCGAAGGCCGGGTACAGCACGCCCGGCTTCGGATTCACCACCTGGACGCGGTACTTGCCGCCGGACAGCTTCGCCGCCGGGGCGAGGGTGACCGTGCCGTCCGCCGCCGTCGCCCCCTGGACCGCGGTGCCGGCGTCGTCGGTGAGCGTCACCGTGACACCCGCGAGCCCGGGTTCCAGCGCCGGCGTCCAGACCCCGCTCGTGTCCACCGCCCGCACCACCCGGACCGTCACCGACCCGTCGCCGGACTGCGGGAACGCCGCCGGCGCGACGGCCAGCGAGCAGCCCGCGATCCCCAGTGCCACTGCCGCGGTTCTCGCCACGGCCCGGCGGCCGGGCGAGCCCGACCGCCCCCAACCCGGCCCGCGCGCGGAGCCGTTCAACCGATCACTTGTAGATGTCATTCCCACTCTCATCGTCGAGGGCCTGCGCCCGGCCGCGTGAGGAGCCGTGTGGAGTGACGGAGCACCCGCCATTCAGCGGAAGCTTAAAGGCGTCGTAAGGAAGGTGCGGGCACAATCGTCATTTTGACGCTCCATCAGGTGACTGTCCCCGATCTCGGCGGCGACCCGGAGTTCCGCGGGCGGTACGTCTGCGGACCGGCCGCCGACCCCGCCATACCGACGCCCCAAACCTTCCCGGGCAGCTCGCCAGCCGAACGGGTGAATCCGCCGACGACTGTCCGCCGCGCACCCTCCCCACCCGACGAGCACCCGCCACCGGCGCGAAGCCGCACGGTCCGCCAGCGCTCGAACGCGCGCTCGCCGCCTGCGCACTGGGCTCCGCCACCCTCGCCGCACTCCCTCGCGACCACCTCGGGGCGTCCCCGGAAGCGCGCACGGTGCTCGAAACGTCCCCGTTCGCCCCGGGCGCGCCCGACGGAAATCCGCTTGAACGCCGCACTCGAACAGCACCATCATCAGACGCCACCCGACCCGAGGTGACCGCGCGAACTCCACCTGCGGACAGCACACTTGACGCTCACTGCCCGAAGGACGCGCGCCGGCCGGCATGAGCGCGGACGCCCCGGCGCGTCCCGCGGCCACCGCGAGTCCCCGTCAGCCGAGCAGTCCCGGAGGTAGCACCGTGGAGATCCTTCGCCAGGCCGTGTCCGTCATCGTCCACGACCAGCACCGCGATCTGGTCGCGACTCTCCGCTACGCCGCGCACGACTGGCGCGCGACGCCGGCGTGGACGATCCCCGGCGGCAAGGTCGAGGAGGGCGAGCGGCTCGACGAGGCCGCCGCCCGCGAGTTGCGGGAGGAGACCGGGCTGATCACCGATCCCGGGGGCCTACGGCTCGTGCACACGATCCAGGTCCGCCAGGGCTGGGACGGCGAGGGCCCGTTCCTGCTGTCGGTGTTCCTCGCCACCGCCTGGAGCGGTGAGCTGACGAACACCGAGCCGGACAAGCACCTCGGCGCCCACTGGTCCCCGGTCGACGCGCCACCGCTGCCGATGTTCGCCACCGCCCACGCCGCCCTCACGCTCTACCGGGGCGGGGGCTGCGGCTTCTCCACCCACGGCTGGGGCGGCGAAGGGTCCGACCCGCGTGCGCTCGTCGGCGCGTGAGACCGGTGGGCCGACACCGCCGACCGCCCGACCCGCACCTCGTCCGCCTCGATCCCCCGCCGCCCCCGCTCTCCCGCCGGCCGGGTGAGCCGCGATGACGCCCGCGCCCGCCCCGGCCCCGCCGTGGAACCGCACTGCGGGGATCACCTCCCCCGGTGTGAGGTCCTAGGCGTCGTCGGCCCTGCATATATGACGATTCATCCTTGTAGGTGCAGTTTCTATACACACCATGGGTGACAGCGCGAATTCGTGCTGTCATAGCTGCGCCAGATCCCCCGGCACGCATCGCACCTTCGCGGGAAGGCAGGAAGATGGGCAGATCCACGTTCGCGGCCACGACGATGGCCGTCACACTGACGGTTTCGGGGTTGCTCGCCGCCGTAGGGAGCCCGGCCCACGCCGAGGCGGGGCAGGACAACATCGGCATGTACAAACAGGAGAAGACCCAGTGGTGCTGGGTCGCCTCCGGGCTGACGATCGCCAAGTTCCAGGGCTACGGCAGCACACAGACGGACTTCTGCACCCGGGCCCAGCCCTCCTACGGCTGCAACAACCAGCCCGCCACACTCGACGACATGGCCAGGGGCTGGAACAGCCTCGGCATGGCCCACCCCGGCTCGGGCCTGAACAGCGCGGCCACGTTCAACCAGGTCTACACCGACGTCAAGGCGGCCCGCCCGGTCGCCGCCCGCATCGGGTGGACGTCCGGCGGTGGCCACATGAACGTCGTCTACGGCTTCGACACGTCGAACAACACCATCGGCGTCGCCGACCCGTGGCCGGACACCGCCACCTACACGTGGTGGAACTACAACGACTACGTCAGCAACAGCTCGTTCAAGTGGACCCACTCCCGGATCGGCATCTCCCGTTAAGGCAGGCGGCATGCACCGAGCAAGAATGTCCAGCAAGCGGGCGGCCTACCGCCGCTCCCGCCTGACCACCGTCCTGGTACTGAGCGCGGCCGCGCTGCTGACAGTCGCCGGCCCCGCCCACGCGACCGCGCCCATGGACCCGCTCCCGGCGGACATCCCGGACTACCAGGCCGCCCTCGACCTGGTGAAGTCGGCCGACGTCCGCGCCACCGTCTGCCGCTTCCTCAGCGTGCCGGTTCCCCAGGGGGACGCGGTCGGCGCACCGCAGGCGATCCCCGACAAGGCCGACCCGTGCGAGGGCCTGCCTGCGTTCACCGTCAAGGACCCGTTGGCCCTGAACGAGATCACTCCCGGCTTCGCCGCGGGGACGTCCCTGCCGATCGCCACCGAGGCGGTCAAGCTGAGCTATCTGGTCTCCGCGCTGAACGCCCCGGTCAACGGGCGGAACGCCACCGTCATGCTCGCCCCCACGCAGGGCGGCGGGTGGCACCTGGCGGCCGTGCGCGAGGGCGACAGCGACGCCACGTTCGCGGGCAGGGCCACGGTGGGGACGCTGGTGTTCTCCGAGCCGCAGATCCGCGGCTGGTACCAGCTGAAGCTCACCACGGTCGAACCGCTCAACGACCAGGCGCGACAGGGGCTGGACGGCCAGTCGGCGGTCTCGCTGAGCACCTACCAGAAGCTGGTCAAGGCCCGGTACGCCGACAAGCTGCCCGGCTCGGTGTACGACACCGCGGGCATGTCCAGCGGCTACGGCGTCGCGAAGAAGTCGGCAGCCGCCCCTTCCTCGACACCCGTGCTGGTCGGCGGTTCGGGCGTGGCCCTGGCGCTCGCGGGTGGCGCCTTCGCCCTCCTCCGCCGCCGTCGGCGCGACAGCGTCGCCTGAACGCGGCCACCGTCGCCTGAACGGGGCCACCATCGCCCCGACCCCGCCGCCGGCCGGGGTCGGGGCGAAGCCGCCCACCGGTGCTGTCCCACGACGCCGTCGAGCGGCACGACGTACCGCAGGGTGAATCCCTCGGGAGAGGTTCGACCGGGAATCGACTTGTCAGGACTGACGAGGCGTCATAGAACGGGGACCGACAGCGATTCAGGTGAGTCGCCGGGCGCGCGTCGACGTGATGACGACGCATGCCCGGCGCCGTCCGTACGGGAGCCGACCATGTCCGACCGGGAGCGGCTGCACGACGCGGTGCGCGAAGTCCGCGAGTCCTACGACCGCCTGAACGAGCAGCGGCTCGGCCGCCGGTGGGACCTCACCGACTACGCGCTCGGTCTCGTGGGCGACGTGGGCGACCTCGCGAAGCTGGTGATGGCCCACGAGGGCCACCGCACCGACGTGGCGGGCGGCCGCGAGCTGCTCGCCCACGAGCTGTCGGACTGCCTGTTCTCCCTCCTGGTGATCGCCGAGGAGACCGGCATCGACCTCGAAGCCCGGTTCCCGGCCGACATGTCCGCTCTCGCCGCCCGGGTCCGCGCGCAGCTCGCCACGGGAGCGACGCCGCCTCCCGCCGCGCCCTGACCCAGCCGGGCGCCGCGCGGCACGAGCGACGAACGCCCCGCCCCGGGGCGGACGCCCCGAACGGTGTTGCGCCTCGCCGACGTGTGGTGGAGCCTCTCAGGCTGGAGGTGGTCCAGGTGACCGACATCAGGGTCTCGCTGTCCGTGCGCGATCTCACCCACGAGGACGTGCCCTCGTGCGGCTGGGCGGGCTCCGCCCTGCATGTGCGCCGGCTCGCCGACCAGGTGCGACGGGCCGAGCGCGGTGAGGTCGACTACCTGGCCGTGCACGGGCCCGCCGGCCTGCCGGTGGCGATCGGCGGCGTCGACTACACGGTCAGGAGCGGTGCCGGCACGCTCTGGCAGCTCGGCGTCCATCCGGCGCTCCGGTCGTGCGGCATCGGCACGCTGCTGATCGCCACCGCGGAGGCCCGGATCACCGCCCGGGGTCTGACGGTGGCCGAACTGGGCGTGGAGGAGGGCAACCCCAGGGCCCGCGCCCTCTACGAGCGGCTCGGCTACCGGGCCTACGGCCGCGAGCCGGACTCCTGGGAGGTGGAGACCGCGGAGGGCTCGGTCGAACGGTACGAGACCGTGTGCACGTTGATGCGCAAGGACCTGACGTAGCCGAGGACGGGCTGCACCGACGAAGTCGGCTGGGTGCCGCGGGCTCCGCCGAAGCACCCCGTCCTCGTGCGGTGCGTCACCGGGCGGAAAAGCTCACCCCCGGCCGCGGCGCACGCCAGAATCACCTCAGGCCAGTCGGTGCGCCGACACGATCCGAAGGAGCGCCGCCATGACCCGCTACAGTGTCGACCCCGCCCGGCACGAGCTGATCGCCGCCTGGGGAACCGGCGGCGGCGACCTCTCCGCCCGCGTCGCCGTCCTCCCCGCCGAGGCCGACACCGCCGCGCTGCTGCGCCTGGCCGGCACGCTCACCCAGCTGTCCGAGGCGGCCTGGCGCACCTACACCCACCCGGCCAGCGCCGCCGACTCCCTGGAGTCCGGCAGCGAGGGATGGCGGCGCGAGCGGGAGCGCGAGGCCTTCGGCGAGGTCGCCGCCGCCGTCGCCCGCCCCAACCTGCCCCAGGGCGGGATGCTGACCGTCTCCTACAGCCCCCTGGTGGAGTCCGCGAACCGGATCGGCCGCGCCCTGGTGGCCCTGGGCGACCCGGAACTCACCGCCACCGTCCTGGCCGAGGCCGGCCAGGAGCTCGCCGCCGTGGAGAGCGCCGAACTCGGCGACCTCTCCGGCCGCGCCCAGCAGGCCGTCCTGCTCAGCCGCGAGGACGCCTCGCCCGCCCAGGTCGCCGCCGCCGACCACCTCTTCCGTCAGGACCCGTTCGGCCCCGCTGAGCTCTTCTCCGGCATCGACCCCACCGCCGCGGCCGTCGCCGCGGCCCACTGGCTCACCGCCGCCGCCGAGATCGCCGCCGAGGCCTCCGGCCACGACCGCGCCACCGTCGTGCTCGAAGCCGACGCCATCGAGGCGCTCGCCCACGAGACCCCCACCCTCGTCCTCGAACTCATCGACGCCGGAGCGTCCCCGCACGACGCCGTCGCCGGGCTCGTCCGGCACGCCCTGCAGGTGGCCGACGGGCTGCTGCCCGACCCCACCGCCCTGCGGGACCAGCTCAACGACTTCGAGGAGGCCCTCGCCGAGTACTCGGAGGGCGACGGCGACGGGGGCCTCGACCCGGAGGACACCGGCCTGCGCCTGACCCCCCTCGACCCGCGGCGTCCCGCCCGCGACCTCCTCGAAGACCTCCTCGCCGGCATCCACGGCTGCTGGCTCCTGCACGACCAGTACACCGATTCCGACCACGACGAGGACGCGACCCCGGAGACCCCCGCCCACGAGGACGACGAGGAGGCCGCGGAGGAGTTGCACCAGCAGCGCAGCCGTGGTCAGTTCGCCGCCCGGGTGCGCGCCGTCGCCGCCCGCGATCGCGACCGGCTGGTCTGACGCCGCGGCCGCCGCCGAACCGCCACCGGCGGCGGCCGCTCCGTCGGCGCGGGCCGGCGCGGACCGGCGGCGACGGACCGGACACGCCGCCGGGATCGCGGGTCCACCCGGAGCTCGTCAGCGGCCGGGTCCGGGTTCGCCGTAGCGGCGCCCCGCCCGGTCGCCGAGCACGGTGACGGCCGCGGGGAGCGGCGAGTCGACCGCGGCCCGGGACCCGCGGACGTTGCGGCGCGGGTCCTGCCCCGGTCCCGGCAGGATCCGTGCGGCGAGGCCGAGCAGGCGGGTCGTGGTGGCGGGAGCGAGGCCCTGGAGCCGGACGCCCACCTTGGCCGCCGGGGTGAGGACGAGTTCGGGCCTGCGGCGCTCGGCGGCCCGGACGATGGCGCGGGCGGCGCGCTCCGCGTCCATGGACAGCAGGGGGAGCGACGCCGCCGCGGCGAACCAGCTGTACTCGGCGCCGGGCCTGCCGTGGAAGCGGGCCGCGGTGTGCGAGCCGGTCCGCATCAGGCCGGGCAGCACGGTGGTGACACTGACCCCGGCCCCCTCGCCAGCTCCGGCTCCCGCTCCCGCTCCGGCGAGTTCGGCCCGCAGTCCCTGCGACAGACCGGCCGAGGCGAACTTCGCGGTGGCGTACGGGAGCAGGTGGGGTGCGGCGATGCGTCCGCCGACGGAGGAGATGTTCACCAGCGTGCCGGCCGTACTGGCCCGCAGGTCGGGCAGGGCCGCGAGGGTCAGCCGCAAGGGGGCGAAGAGCATCGTCTCCATCGCCTCGCGGAAGTCCTCCTCCCGCAACGCGTCCAAGGGGCCGACCTGGATGATGCCGGCGTTGTTGACCAGGACGTCCAGGGGCCCGAAGCGGTCGTGCACCGCGTCCAGCAACGCGCGCGGGGCGGACTCGTCGGTGATGTCGCAGACCACGGACGCCACCTCGGCGCCCTCGGCACGCAGACGGCTCTCGGCGAATCCGAGCTCGCGCGGGTCGCGGGCGCAGAGCATCACCCGGCAGCCGCGCCGGGCGAGTTCCTGGGCGATGAGCAGGCCGAGGCCTCGCGACGAGCCCGTGACCAGGGCGGTCCGGTCGGCGAAGCGGTGCAGCGTTCGGGACATGGGGGCTCCCGGGAGCGGTCACGCCGGTGCGGCGTTGGGGACGGGGATCAGTCGGGGGCAGGGATCAACGGGGGCGGGATCAGTCGGGGACGGGGATCAGCGGGGACGGGGATCAGGGGTTGAAGAGGATCTTGACGGCGCCGTCCTGCTTCTTCTGGAAGAGGCGGTAGGCGTCGGGCGCCTCGGCGAGCGGGAGATGGTGGGTGGCGAAGCCCTCCACGCCCAGCGGGTCGTCGTCGGAGAGCAGCGGGAGGATGTCGTCGGACCAGCGGTGGACGTTGGCCTGGCCCATGCGCAGCTGGATCTGCTTGTCGAACAGGGTGAGCATCGGGAGCGGATCGGTCATGCCGCCGTAGACCCCGGACAGGGAGATGGTGCCGCCGCGGCGGACGATGTCGATGGCGAGGTGGAGGGCGTGGAGGCGGTCCACTCCGACGTGCTGCATGAGCCGGGCGGCCAGGGCGCTCGGCAGCAGGGCCGTGGACTGCTGGGCGAGGGTCGCGGCCGGCGAGCCGTGCGCCTCCATGCCGACGGCGTCGATGACGGCGTGCGGGCCGCGGCCCTCGGTCATCTCACGGATCGTGTCGGCCAGGCCCTTGCCGTGCCGGTCGAGGTCGAGGACGGTGGTCCCGCGGGCGCGGACCCGCTCCAGGCGTTCCGGTACGAGGTCCACCCCGATCACCTGGCCGGCGCCGCGGTGGGCGGCGATCCGGGTGCACATGTCGCCGATCGGCCCGAGGCCCAGGACGACCAGGCTGCCGCCGTCGGGCACGTCGGCGTACTCCACGGCCTGCCAGGCGGTCGGGAGGACGTCGGAGAGCAGGACGTACCGGTCGTCGGGCGGCCCCTGCGGCACCTTGATGGGCAGCGTGTTGCCGAACGGTACGCGCAGTAGCTCGGCCTGCCCACCGGGCACCTGGCCGTAGAGCTTCGTGTACCCGAACAGTGACGCCCCGGTGCCGTACTCGTGGACCTGGGTCGTCTCGCACTGCGAGTGCAGACCCTGCGCGCAGGTGAAGCAGGTGCCGCAGGAGACGTTGAAGGGCACCACGACGCGGTCGCCGGGCCGGACGGCGGTGACCTCGGGGCCGACCTCCTGGACCACGCCCATCGGTTCGTGGCCGAGGATGTCGCCCGGATCCAGGAACGGGCCGAGGACCTCGTAGAGGTGGAGGTCCGATCCGCACAGTCCGGTGGTGGTGATCTTCACGATGACGTCGGTCGGGTCCTCGATCACGGGATCGGGCACCGATTCGACGCGTACGTCCCGCCTTCCTTGCCAGGTCAGAGCCTTCACGGCCACTCCTCTCGCTGGATCCCCCTCGGCGCCGCGGCTCGCACGCGAGCCGCGCGGACGCTCGATCGCCGGTGCGCGCCCACCGGGAGGCGACTGGTGCCCGCCGTCCCGCACGGCCCGCGCCTGCCCGGGCACGGGAACGTGAAACGCCCCCCGCGCAGGGGTGCGGGTCGCGGCCGTCGCCCTCGCCCGCCGTGCGCGATCGGGCCGGCACTGCTCTGCTGGGTGCGGATGTGCCTTCCGCGCGGGGTGCCGTACCCGCACCCGGTCGTACCCGCACCCGGTCGTGCGCATCAGTACCCGGTCGTGCCAGTGCTGGGGAGAGGTCCGGCCCGAACCCGCTGCTGATGAGCGGCACGATCATCCGCGGTCACCCCTCGGGCACCGCGCAGGACGGGCAGGACGTGCAGGACACCATGGAGTTCAGCCTGCTCCACGGCATCCGCCCGATGATCGAGACGGTGCCGCTGGAGGGGATCACCGCGGCCTACGAGCGGATGCCGGCCGGGGCCGCCCGCTTCCGGACGGTCGTCACCACCGGCTGACCCCCGGCTGACCCGTGGCGCCGGCGTGGCTCGGCCCTCCCGGGTGGACCCGGGAGGGCCGAGCCACGCTTCGGGCGGGCCGCTCAGCGCCGCTCCTCCGGGCGCTGCGGCTCCTCCCAGCGGGTGTGGAAGACCCCGTCGCGGTCGACCCGCCGGTAGGTGTGCGCGCCGAAGAAGTCCCGCTGCCCCTGGACCAGGGCGGCCGGCAGCCGCTCGGCCCGCAGGCTGTCGTAGTACGCGAGCGCGGTCGCGAAGCCCGGCGCCGGCACGCCCAGCTGGGCCGCCGTCGAGACCACCCGCCGCCAGGCCGACTGGGCGGACCCGAGCGCCTCCGTGAAGTGAGCGTCGGTCAGCAGGGTGGGCAGCTCCCGGTTCCCGTCGTAGGCGGCCTTGATCCGGTCGAGGAACCTGGCCCTGATGATGCATCCGCCGCGCCAGATGGCGGCCATCTCGCCGGGGTCGATCCGCCAGGAGTACTCGGCGCTGCCGGCCTGGATCTGCTGGAAGCCCTGGGCGTACGCGACCATCTTGGAGGCGTACAGGGCCTGCTCGACGTCGTCGGCGAAGCGGTCCGCGGCGGCGCTGTCCAGCCAGGTCTCGGTCGGTCCGGGCAGGCCGCGGCCCGCCTCGCGCAGGGACACGCCGCCGGACAGCGACCGGGCGAAGACCGCCTCGGCGATGCCTCCGACGGGCACCCCGAGCTCCAGCGCGGTCTGGACCGTCCAGCGCCCGGTGCCCTTCTGCTCGGCCCGGTCCAGCACGACGTCGACGAAGGGCCGGCCGGTGTCCGCGTCGGTGTGGGCCAGGATGTCCGCGGTGATCTCGATCAGGTAGGACTCCAGCCGCCCGCCGTTCCAGGTGCGGAACACCTCGGCGATCTGCGCCGGCTGCAGGCCCGCGGCGTGCCGCAGCAGGTCGTAGGCCTCGGCGATCAGCTGCATGTCCGCGTACTCGATGCCGTTGTGGACCATCTTGACGAAGTGGCCGGCGCCGTCCGGTCCGACGTGCGTGCAGCAGGGCTTGCCGTCGACCCGCGCCGCGATGTCCTCCAGCAGCGGTCCCAGCAGCCGGTACGCCTCCGCCGTGCCGCCCGGCATGATGCTGGGGCCCTCCAGCGCGCCCTGCTCGCCGCCGGAGATGCCGCTGCCGACGAAGTGCAGCCCGCGCCCGCGCAGGGCGGCCTCCCGCCGTCGGGTGTCGAGGAAGTGGGCGTTCCCGCCGTCCACCAGCACGTCGCCCTCGTCGAGCAGCGGGACGAGTTCGTCGATGACCGCGTCGGTCGGCTCCCCGGCCTTGACCATGATGACGATCATGCGCGGGCGTTCGATCGCCGCGACGAACGCCTCCGGCGAGTCGGCCGGGACGAACTCGCCCTCGTGCCCGAACTCCTCCAGCAGGGCGGTGGTCCTGGCCCGGGTGCGGTTGTGCACGGCGACGCGGTAGCCGTGGCGGGCGAAGTTCCTGGCCAGGTTGCGGCCCATCACGGCCAGTCCGGTGACGCCGATCCGGGCCTTCGACTGCTCGGTCATGACGTTCTCCTCCTCGGCGGGCTCCTACTCGGCGGACAGCGAGAGGACCTCGTCCTCGGGGACCTCCAGGTACCGCTCCCCCGCGACCTCGATCTCCGAGCCCGAGAACGTGGCGAAGACGATCCGGTCGCCGACCTTGACGTCCACCGGGTGCGGTTTGCCGCTCTCCAGCGGCCGGCCGGGTCCCACCGCCACCACCTCGCCCGTACGGGTGTCGGCGTCGGCGGCGGGTTCCCCGATCGGCCTGACGACCAGGCGATCGTGCTCCGGGTGGAAGTCGGGCATGGGGTGCTCCTCTGCACTGGGCGGTACGGGTGCGGGCGGTGGAACCGGCGGAACCGGGCGGCCGACGCGCGGCCGAACCGGTCCGCCTCCGATTCTCCCGGGGTTCCCGGATCCTGCACGGTCTGGCCGCGCGCCTTCGGCCTCCCGGGGCTCGCCGGGTCCTTCCGCGGACCTCTCCCGGCCCACAGGCGGACCGCACCGCCACCTCGCCCGGACCACACCCGGACAGCGCAGCGCCGCGGGCGGTGGCTCAGCGGTCAGCGGGGCTGGAGCCGGGTGCGCAGGAGGCAGAACTCGTTGCCCTCCGGGTCGGCCAGCACGTGCCAGTCCTCGGCGCCGGTCTGGCCGATGTCGACGGGCCTGGCACCGAGCGCGAGCAGCCGGGCCAGTTCGGCGTCCTGGTCCCGGTCGGTGGGGCTGACGTCGATGTGCAGCCGGAGCTTCCTCCCGGGCCGGGGGTCACCACCGGGGCTGAGGACCAGGGTGGGCTGCGGGCCGCCGAAGCCGACGCCGGGCGGCCCGATCTCGATGCTCCCGTCGGCCTCCCGGCCGAGTTCGACGTAGCCGAGGACCTCGCTCCAGAACACGGCGAGCTGCTCGGGGTCGGCACAGTCGATGACCAGCTCACTGATGCGGCATGCCATGCCCGCCAGTGTACGGAGCCGGGCCGGGCGGCCGGCCTCGGTTCTCTCCCGAGCCGCCGGTTCCGTCCCCGGCGGCTCGGAGGACTCCGACGGGAGGTGGCGGCCTCCCGTCGGAGGCCGGCTCAGTGCCGCTCCGCCGTACCGCGGGCCCAGCTGCCGAGCACGGGGACGCAGCGCTCGGCGAAGTCCTCGTAGTCGGCGGCCGTGTTGTAGACGTGGGTCGAGAGGCGGAAGTAGCCGACGCCGTCGAAGCTGGTGAACGCGGCCTCGACGCCCAGCTCGGCCGCGACCCGGTCGCGCAGGGCGTCGGCTTCGAGGCGGGTGGCGGCCAGGCCGTCGGGGAGCCGGACCAGCCGCAGGGCGTTCACCGGCATGCCGACGTCGACGGCGGCGCTCTCGCCGGTCAGCTTCGTGACGGCCTCGCCGACGATGCGTTCGGCGTAGTCCGCCAGCTCGCGCAGGTAGTCGCGGGCGGCCGCCCAGCCCCAGGTCCGCTCGATGAAGCCCAGCGCCTCCGGGGCCGCCAGGTAGCTGCTGGCGTCGATCGTGCCCTGGGTGTCGAAGCGCTCGGGGAACGGGGCTTCGGCCGCCCAGGAGTCGATCAACGGGTAGAGCTGGTGACGGAGTCCGCTGCGGACCACCAGGGCCGAGGCGCCGCGCGGGGAGCAGCCGAACTTGTGCAGGTTGCCGACCCAGACGTCGAACTCCAGCCCGGCCAGGGGGTCTTCGGCCAGGCCCGGTACGTGGGCCCCGTCTATCAGCAGGGGGATGCCCAGCTCCCGGGCTGCCGCGCCGATCTCCTTCACCGGCATCCAGCGGGCGGTGGCCGAGGTGATGTGGTCGAGGACGATCAGCGCGGTCCGGTCGGTGACCTCGGCGAGCACCGCGGCGCAGGCCTCCTCGGCCGTGGCGTCAAGCGGCACCCGTGCTGTCCGGACGCTGCCGCCCCAGCGGCGGGCCAGCCGCTCGGCACCCATGGTGACGGCGCCGTAGCCGTGGTCGGTGACCAGCACCTCGCCGCCGGGCCGGGCCGGGAGGTTGCCGTACACGACGCTCGCGCCCGCGCTGGCGTTGGGCACGAGGGCGAGGTCGCGCGGGTCGACCCGCAGGAAGTCCGCGACCTTCGACCGGGCGGCCGCCACCCGCCCGGGCAGGGCCGGGAACCACACCACCGGCGCCCGGTCCATCTCGGCGCGCAGGCGCTGCTGCTCCTGCTGCGCGGCCTCCGGGACGGCGCCGAAGGAGCCGTGGTTGAGGTGGGTCAGCGCCGGGTCCAGCGTCCAGGCGCGGGCGGCGGGCCGGCCGTCCGGCAGCAGCAGGGGAAGCGGGGCGGGACTCATGTCGTCTCCAGGAGGGTGCCGTCGGTCGCAGGGTGAGGGTCGTCCGGTGGGGCTGCCGGAGAATCCGGTCCATCATGACGTCCGAGGCCTACGGTGCTTACCGCGGCCCCCGGTTCGGGCCCCGGGCCCCGGGCGGCCCGTGGTGCTCGCGCCCTCCGGTGCGGGAGCGGCGCCCGGCCCGGTAGCGTGCCGGGATGGGAAAGATCGTCACGTATCTGGAGATGACCGGTCGCGAGGAGCTGACGCCGGGTCGGGCGGTGCCCGGGATGGAGCTCCGGCGCGAGGAGGGCTTGTCGGCGCTGGTGCGTTCGGTCCAGGCCCGGGTCGGGGCCGCGTACGGCTGGCGCAGTTCCAGCCGGACCGACCAGCAGTGGACGGAGCTGGCGCGGGCGCATCCGCACCGCCAGTACTGGCTGGTCGAACTGTCGGGCACGACGGCCGGGATAGCCGCCCTGGAGCCCCAGGCCGGCGGGGAGGTGGAGATCGTCACCTTCGGGCTCCTGCCGGAGTACGTCGGGCAGGGGCTCGGCGGCCACGCGCTCACCCTCGCCCTGCGGCAGGCCTGGGCGACCGAGCCGTTCGAGGCGGAGTCGGTCCGCAGGGTGTGGCTGCACACCGATTCGAACGACCACCCGACCGCGCTGGGCAACTACCTGCGCCGGGGTTTGCGCGTCCACCGCACCGAGACCGTCGAGGGCGCCTGACCGGGGCGGCCCCCTCCGGCCGGTCGTGCTGCCGGCGCACCGCCTGGATCGCTCCCGTGCAGGCTTGCTGTCAGCGGCCTGTGATGCCGTGTCAGTGAGCTGTGTGCGATCCATCAGTGGCCCGGTGGAACCTCGGAGTGCCTGAAGGGTTCAGGCTTCGGAGGGGAGTTCCCGTGCATGACGTGGTAATCGTGGGCGCCGGCCCGGTCGGTCTGTTCCTCGCCTGTGAGCTCGGCCTCGCGGGCTGTTCGGTCCTGGTTCTCGAACGGGAGGCCGAGCCCGGCTCCCCCTGGCGGGCGGCGCCGCTCGGGAGCCGGGGCCTCAACACCGCGTCGGCCGAGGCGTTCCACCGCCGGGGGCTGCTGGACCGGCTGCGGAAGGCCGCCGGTCTCGACGACGCTCCCGAGTCGGCCCGGCCGCGCCTGGGCGGCCACTTCGGCGGAATGATGCTCGACCCGGCCAGGATCGACGTCGCCGCCCTGCCGTTCCGGCTTCCCGGCTCGGCCACGGAGAGCATGATGGCGTCCCTCGACGTGGTCGAGGGACTGCTGTCCGAGCGGGCCGCCGCACTCGGCGTGGAGATCAGGCGCGGCGTCACGGTCTCGGCGGTCACCCAGGACGACGAGGGCGTGGTGGCCCGGGCGGGCGAGGACGCGTACCCGGCGCGCTGGCTCGTCGGCTGCGACGGCGGACGCAGTGCCGTACGCCGGCTCACGGGCTTCGACTTCGTCGGCACCGGGCCGCAGCTCACCGGCTACTCGATGCGCGCCACCCTGGCCGATCCCGAGGAGCTGGCTTTCGGCTTCAACCTCACACCGACGGGCCTGTACGTCCGGATGCCCGGCAAGGGCCACCTCGCCATGATGGACTTCGACGGCGGCGCGTTCGACCGCTCGCAGACGCCCACCCGCGAGCACCTCCAGTCGGTGCTGCGCCGGGTCTCCGGGACGGACGTGACGCTGGGCGGGGTCGACCTGGTGTCGACCTTCACCGACCGGGCGATGCAGACGACGACCTACCGGCAGGGGCGCGTCCTGCTCGCGGGCGACGCCGCGCACATCCACTCCCCGCTGGGCGGCCAGGGGCTCAACACCGGCATCGGCGACGCCGTGAACCTGGGCTGGAAGCTCGCGGCGACCGTGCACGGGCACGCGCCGGACGGACTCCTCGACAGCTACACCCGGGAGCGCCACCCGGTCGGCGCCGCGGTGCTCGACTGGACGCGCGCCCAGGTGGCGACCATGCGGCCGGACCCGCACGGGCGGGCGATCCAGGCGGTGGTGCGCGAGCTGATCGGCACCCGTGACGGAGCGACCTTCGTGTTCGAGCGGATATCGGGCGCCTGGGTCCGCTACGACCTCGGCGACGAGAACCCGCTGGTCGGCCGCAGCGCCCCGGACTTCCTCCTCAGGGACGGGCCCCGCCTCGGCGAGCTGCTGCGGGACGGCCGGGGCGTCCTGCTCGACTTCACGGCCGACCGGCACCTGCGCGAGGTGGCCGGGGACCGGGAGAGCCGGATCCGGTACGCGGCCGGGCCGGCCGCGAACGACCTCGGGTTCGGCGCCGTACTCGTCCGGCCCGACGGCACCGTCGCCTGGGCAGACGGCCACGACCCCGACCGCAAGTCGCTCGCCTCCGCCGCCGACCGGTGGTTCGGCGCCCCGGCGTCCTGACCCGGTCCCGGCTCCTCCCCTCCTCTCCCTTGCTCTCCCCTCCTCTCCCCTCCTCACCCCTCCTCTCCCCTCCTCTCCCCTCCTCACCCCTCCTCTCCCCTCCTCTCCCCTGCTCGACCGAGTTCCAGGAGCACGCCCATGACGATCAGCCTCCGCCCCGGGAGCACGGTGATGTTCACCGGCGATTCGATCACCGACTGCGGGCGGCCGGCGACCGAGCACGGCCTCGGCTCCGGCTACCCGCTGCGGATCGCGGGCGAGTGGGGGCTGCGGCACCCCGAGCGGGCCGTGACCTGGCTGAACTCCGCGGTCCCGGGCGACAAGGTGCGGGACCTCGAAGCCCGTTGGCAGGCGGACGTGCTCGACGCGCGCCCGGACGTGGTGTCGGTCCTCGTCGGCATCAACGACGTCGGCTGGCACACGATCGCCCCGGAGGGGCACGTGATCCCCGTGGAGGACTTCGCGGCCGGCTACGGCCGCCTGCTGAGCAGCTGGCCGGACCGGGTTCCCGCGGGAAACCGGTGATCGCCTGTCATGACCCCACCGTTCCCCCTAGCCTGTGAGGGCTCACGGGAGGGGGACACGTTGGAGCGACTCGGGGCCGGGGACCCACGTCAGGCCGGGCCGTACACGCTCATGGGGCGGCTCGGGGCCGGCGGCATGGGCGCGGTGTATCTGGGGCGGTCGGCCGGCGGGCGGACCGTCGCGGTCAAGGTGGTGCGGCCGGAGCTGGCCGGGGACGGGTCCTTCCGGGCGCGCTTCCGGCAGGAGGTCGCGGCGGCCCGGCAGGTCTCCGGGGCGTTCACCGCCCCGGTGGTGGACGCCGACACCGAGGCCGCCACGCCCTGGATGGCGACCGCGTTCGTGGTCGGCGTCCCGCTCCAGGACGCGGTGGCCCGGCACGGCCCGCTGCCCGGGGTGACCGTGCGGACGCTGGCCGCCGGGCTGGCGGAGGCGCTGACCGAGGTGCACCGGGCCGGGCTGATCCACCGTGACCTGAAGCCCGGCAACGTGCTGCTGGCACTGGACGGGCCGCACGTCATCGACTTCGGGATCTCCCGGGCGGCCGACGGCACCGGGCTGACCACGACCGGCGCGGTCATCGGGTCGGCGCCGTACATGTCGCCGGAACAGGCGCTGGGCGAGCCGCTCACCCCGGCGAGCGACGTGTTCGCGCTGGGCTCGACGGTCGCCTACGCCGCACTCGGCACCCGGCTGTTCGGCGACGGCGCCGGGGCGGCGGTGCTGTTCCGGGTGGTGAACACCGACCCGGACCTGAGCGGCCTGCCGGACGGGATCCGGCACCTGGTCGCCGGGTGCCTCGCCAAGAACCCGAACCACCGCCCGACACCGCGCCAACTGGTCGAGCTGGTGGAGCGGATCGGCCGCCCGGACCCGGCCGACGGCTGGCTCCCGCCGGCCGTCGCGACGGACGTGATCGCCGCACGCGGTGTGCTGACCGCCCTGCCCCTCCCGGACCCGGGCCCGCCCGGCGCTCCCCCCGCGGCGCCGCCGCTGCCCGCCGACCCGGGCCCCGGGGGCCGGCCGCCCGAGGACGCGGTGCCCGCCCGCCGCCCGAGCCGCCGGACGGTGCTGTTCGGCGTCGGCGGCGGCGTGCTCGCGGCGGCGGGGGCCGCCACCACGATCGCGCTGCTGAACGACCGGGGCGGCCGCGGCGCCACGGCCGGCAGCACGGCCGGCAGCACGCCGTCCGCCCCCGTCCGCCCCTCGGGCGCCGACGTGCCCGAGATCGGGCCGAGCTGGCAGGCGACCCAGCCGAACCCCTGTCCCCAGGTGCTCTCCGCGGACGGCGTGGTGGTCGGCGTCTCCATCCTGAACATCTGGGGGGTGGACGACACCGGCCGCACCAGGTGGACGGTGGACGGCGCCACCGTGGGCGGCGCCTTCGCGATCGACCCGACCACCCCGCGGTCCGTCGCCGGGCTTGACGGCGACCGGCTCTACGCCTTCGGAGGGTCACCCACGGCGCCCGAGCTCCTGGCGTTCACCCTGGCCGAGGGCAGACTCGACTGGCGGCTGCCGCAGGGCCGGAAGAACGCGGCGGGCGTCCTCTCCTTCGCCGGGATCCGGGCCGGCAAGGCCTACTGGCTCGGCTTGGGCGACGGCAACGACCACGGTGACCTCGTCCCGGCCGGCACCCACGTCTGGGCGGTGGACCTCGCCACCCGGCAGAGCCTCTGGTTCCACGGCGAGGACACCATGCTGCTCCAGTCGACGGTGCCGACGGACGACCGGATCGTGGTCTCCGACCTCGACCAGCTGAAGGCCCTGGACGCGAAGGGCGGGACCGTCTGGGAACGCAGGCTCGCCGCGTTCGGCCTCGGAACCGCCGGGAGGTACGTACTCGCCCCGGACAAGGACGGCACGCTGACCGCCCTGGACCCGGACACCGGCGGCCCGGCGTGGACGGCGAGCGGCGTCGTCGGCGCCTCGAAGCTCGGTGACGGCTTCGCCACCAGCGAGGACGGCCGCCTGCTCTACCTCCTCTGGCGGGACGGGGACGGCGGCTGCTCGATCGGCACCGTGGACCCGGCGAACGGCCGCCCCGGCTGGCGGACCCCGCTGCCGCCCGACTCCCCCGACGCCCCCTTCCTCGGGGCCCGCCTGCTCCGCGCCGACGGCAACCTCTACCGGATGGGCGCCGACGCCGTGCTGTGGGCGCTCGACCCGGCCGACGGCAAGGCCCGCTGGAAGTACTCCGGGCTCAAGGGCCGGGACGCCACGAAGCTGGCCTGGAGCGCCGGCGCCGGACGGCTCTGCGTCTCCGACACGACGACCCGGACGATCACCTCGCTGCCCGCGAAAGGGGCCTGAGCATGCGCCGGCTGGAACCCGCCGACCCCACCCGGATCGGCCCGTACGCCCTGCTCGGCAGGCTGGGCGCCGGGGGCATGGGGGTGGTCTACCTCGGCCGGTCGGCGGGCGGCCGGACCGTCGCGGTCAAGGTGGTCCGGCCCGAACTGGCCGCCGACCCGGGGTTCCGCGCCCGCTTCCGGGCCGAGGTGAACGCGGCCCGGGCGGCCTCCTCCGCGTTCACCGCCCCGGTCGTGGACGCCGACACCGACGCGCCCGTGCCCTGGATGGCGACCGCCTTCGTGCCCGGGATCGCGCTGGACGAGGCGGTCCGGCTGGTCGGCGCGTTCCCCGAGCACGTGCTGCGCATCCTGGCGGCCGGGATCGCCGAGGAACTGAGGAACATCCACGCCGCCGGGCTGACCCACCGGGACCTCAAGCCGAGCAACGTGCTGCTGGCGCTGGACGGGCCGCACGTCATCGACTTCGGCATCGCCCGGGCGGCCGACGGCACCGCACTGACCGCCGAGGGCACCGTCCTCGGCTCGGCCGCCTTCATGTCGCCGGAACAGGCGAGCGGCGAGCGGGCGGGCCCGCCGAGCGACGTGTTCTCGCTCGGCTCGACGCTGGCCTACGCCGGTACCGGCGGGACCGCGCCGTTCGGCGGCGGGCATCCGCTGCAGGTCCTGTACCAGGTGGTGCACGAGGAGCCGGACCTCGCGGCGGTGCCCGCCGGAGTTCGGTTGCTGGTCGCCGCCTGCCTGGCCAAGGCCCCGGGCGACCGGCCGACGCCGCAGCAGCTCGCCGCCTCCCAGGGCGCGGGACCGCTGACCCCGGGGACGTGGCTGCACCCCGCGCTGGTCGCGGCGATCGAGGAGGCGGCGGCCGTGCTGGCCCCGTCGTCCGCCGCGGCGGCCCTGCCGCCGTCCGGGCTGTCGCCCCTGCCGCCGCTGCCGCCCGGGCAGCCGGCGGCGGGCCCGGACTCGCCGCCGACCGCGCGGCAGACGGTGCGGCTCGGACCGGTCGACGTCCGGCCCCGCCCCGGTCGCCGCAAGCTGCTGCTCGGCCTGGCCGGCGGGGTCGTGGTGGCCGCGGCCGGCGGCGGCACGGTGTTCCTCACCGGCGGCGGCGCGCCCGAGAAGCCGAAGACCCCCGGTGCCGGTGGCCCGCCGGCGACGGCGCCGGCCGCCGACCCGACCGACTACTCGCGCTCGCTGGACACGGACGTGGTGGCCACCCCGCTCTGGACGGTTCCGCTGGTCGAACCGGTGATCGCGCTGACCGGCAGCGGCGATACCGTCGTGGCCGCCGGGATGACGGGCGTGTGGGCGGTCGACCGCGCCGGGCAGACCCGCTGGGGGCCGTTGACCAACTACACCTCGCCGTCCGGCGCCGGCCTCGGCGACCGCCCGGTGGCTGTCGACGCCACCATGGCCTACCTGATGGGCTACGGCGGCCCCGGCAACCTGACGTACGCCCTCAAGGCCGTCGACCTCGCGACCGGCGCCGCCGCCTGGACCCTCTCCCCGCCGGACCTGCACGTCTCGCCGTCCGCCTCGGTGGTCGGCCTCCTCGACGGCCTCGTCTACGTCGCCGGCGAGGCGAAGGGCACCTTCCACCTGGCCGACCCGACCGCCCCGGTCACCTACGCGGCGGCCTTCGTCTGGGCGGTGGAGCCGGCCACGGGCCGGCTCCGGTGGCAACTGGTGCGCCCGCACGACGTCCTGGAGAACTCCAGGCTCTCCGTCCCGTCCGCCGGGACCCGCCTGCTGTTCGAGACCTACGCGATGGACCTCACCACCTACCGGAGGACCGGGAAGCTGGAGGCGCTCGACACCGGCAACGGCGGAAAGAGCCTCTGGGAGCAGCTGGCCCCCGGCAGTGGCGCCCTCGTGCCCGGGCTGCCTTACTTCGCCGACGGCCCGCACACCTCGGCCGGCGGCTACTTCCTCCACCTCGCCGACCGGCTGTACGCGGTCGACCCGGCGGACGGCAAGGTGGTGTGGCAGTCGGCCGGGGAGTGGAACTTCCGGGGCGCCGTGGCGAGCCCCGACGGCACCACCGTCTTCGCCGTGGGATCGCACTACGCGAAGGGAGTCGTGGTCGTCCAGTCCTTCGACGCCCGGACCGGCGCCGTCCACTGGTCGGGCTCGCTGCCGAGCGCGCCGCTCCTCGACATGGCGGCGCACTACGCGGACGGCACCGTCTACATCTGGGTCCACGGCAAGGTCTGGGCCCTGGACCCGGCCACCGGCACGCCCCGCTGGACCTTCGGGTTCCACCCCAACGGCGGTTCGACGACCCCCGTGCCGTACTGGGCGGGCGGCGGGCGGATCTACGGCCCGACCGACAAGGGCCTGGCGGCGATCGCCGCCGACGGCAAGGCGGCCCACGGCTGAACCCGCCCGGGCCGGGAGCCGGGCGAGGCGGGGAACCCGGTCGGGGCGAGGAACCGGCCGGGCAGCGGAACCGGCCGGGCCGGGTGCCGCGTCGAAGCGAACGAGGGCGCGCCGGTTCGGCGGCAGCGCCGGGACGGGGGTCCGCACCGGTCATGGGATTCGTCATCCTGCTGCTCGTACTCGCCGGCGGGGCGGGCCTGATCCTGTCCGGCGTCAGCAAGCTGAACACCGCCGTACCCACCTGCTACGGCAAACCGATGGTGCCGGGCGACGTCTGCCACCCCAAGGTCACCGGCTCGTTCTCCGAGGGCATGCCCGAGCCCCACGACGCCACCTACCAGGAGCAGTTGAACAGCCTGACCAGCGGCGGCTGGACGTCCATCGGGCTCGGCGCGGTGCTGATGGTGCTCGCCGTGGTGATCGGCCTCGCCTGGGCCGCCGCCGCGGGCCGCGCCCAGGAGCCGTGAGGCGGCCCGCCGGCATCCGCGCCTCCCGCACGTCGACCGCGGCCGGGCCGGTGCCGTACGGGGTCACCCGTCCGCCGGGCTGCGTTTGGAGGGCGATCAAGGGGTAGGCGGGGCATGGTGGCGGCACCGATGTCGCCGCCCCTGTCGTCACCGAGCCGAGGAGCACACCCATGACCGACGACGTACTGGTCGAGGACCTGTACCGGTTCGAGGACCTGCTGGTCCCCGAGGAGGCCGAGGTGCTGCGGCGGGTCCGTGACTTCCTGCGGCAGGAGGTCGCCCCGCACGCCAACGAGTGGTGGGGCCGGGCCGCGTTCCCGCACCACCTGATCCCCCGCTACGCCGAGCTGGGCATCTGCGGCCTCGCCTACCGGGAGAATCCCGCCAGCAGCCTGCTGAACGGCTTCATCGCCCTGGAGATGGCCAGGGTGGACGCCTCCCTGTCGACCTTCTACGGGGTCCACGCCGGGCTGGCGATGGGCAGCATCGCCCGCTGCGGCTCGCCGGAGCAGCGCGAGCGCTGGCTCCCGGCGATGACCCGGATGGAGCAGATCGGCGCCTTCGCGCTGACCGAGCCGCAGGGCGGCTCCGACGTCGCCGCCGGGCTGCGCACCACAGCCCGGCGCGAGGGCGACACCTGGGTGCTCAACGGCGCCAAGCGCTGGATCGGCAACGCGACCTTCGCGGACCTGGTGGTCGTCTGGGCCAAGGACGAGGAGAGCGGCCACGTCCTGGGCTTCGTGGTGCACGGTGACAACCCCGGCTTCACCGCCACCAGGATCGAGAACAAGATGGCCCTGCGCACCGTGGAGAACGCGGACGTGGTGCTCACCGAGTGCCTGGTCCCCGAAGCGGACCGGCTGCAGCGGGCGGAGGGCTTCCGCGACACCGCCGACGTGCTGCGGCACACCCGGAGCGGGGTGGCCTGGGAGGCGGTCGGGGTGATGCTGGGCGCCTACCGGATCGCCCTGGACTACACCCGTGAGCGCGAGCAGTTCGGCGGCCCGATCGCCCGCTTCCAGCTCGTCCAGGACCTGCTGGTGCGGATGCTCGGCAACGCCACCGCCTGCCTGGGCATGGTGGTGCGGCTGGCGCAGCTGGAGGACGCCGGCACGTTCCGGGACGAGCACTCCGCGCTGGCCAAGGCGTACTGCACCAGCCGGATGCGGGAGACCGTCGGCTGGGGCCGCGAGCTGCTGGCGGGCAACGGCATCGTGCTGGACTACAGCATCGCCCGCTTCGTCGCCGACGCCGAGGCGCTCTACTCCTACGAGGGCACCCGGGAGATCAACACCCTGATCGTCGGCCGCGCCGCGACGGGCATCGGCGCCTTCGTCTGACACCCGCCCAGGGCCCCCGGGCGCTGCCGGGTGCCTATCCCCCGGACCGATCTGCCGAAACGATCGGAGCCTTCGTGGTGGACGTCTTCATCCTCGGTATCACGGGCAAGGTCGGCGCCCTGCTCACGCGGGAGCGGCTCGCCGGGGGCGACACCGTCCGTGGCCTCGTACGCCGCGAGGAACAGCGGGCGGAGCTCGCCGAGCCGGGTGTCCACGCGCTGGTCGGACACCTCGCCGAACTGTCCGTGCCGGAGGCGGCTCCGGCCGGGGAGCCCGGGTGGCGGCGGCGGTCGGTCACCGGCTCGCCGCCCCCTGCCGGGCGGCGTGGACGACCTGCGCGACCGCCTGGACGGTGTCGATCCCGTACTCCTCACTGGGGTTGTCCCGGGTGAGGATCGCGATGCGGTACGGCTCGCCCGGGTCCGTGAAGATCCCGAGGCTGTGCACGTGCCAGGCGTGGCGCTCGCGCGGCGCCCAGCCGTTCTTCACGTGGACGGTGGTGCCGTCGGGGGCGCCGAGCGGGGCGCCCCAGGCCTGGTCCTCCTCGACCTGGTTCATCAGGTCCAGGCCGAACGCGCGGTGCTCCGGGGTGAGCACCGGGCCCGGTGCGGCGAAGACGGCGAGCTGCTTCATCTCGTCACCGGCGGTGATCTGGGTGCGCCCCCACCGGTCGCCCTCCGCGAGGACGGTGTCCGCCATGCCGGAGAGGCGCAGGAACTCCGCCAGCCGCCCCCGCCCCAGGTCCCGCCAGAGGGCGGTGGCCGCGTCGTTGTCCGACTGGACGATCATCGGCCGCAGGTTGTCCTCCTCGAACGGCGTCAGCGCGCGCCCTTCGTCCTGGGCGCGGCGCAGCACCGCACCCATGATCGTCACCTTGATGACACTGGCCGAGTCGAACCGCTCGCGGGCCCGGACCGCGCAGGACAGCCCGGTGCCCGGGTCCTCGACCGCGACGGCGACGGTGCTGTGACGCTCCGACACCACGCGGGTGATCGCCCTGGTCAGCTCCTCGGCGGGCCGGGAGTGGGCCGCCGAGGAGCAGCGGCCGGACTCCGGGCCTGCGGGGCCGGTGACGGCCGGTGCGGGTTCCGAGGCCACGAACAGCAGGGTCGCGGCGGTGATCAGCCTGGTCGTGGCGCGGCTGCCGGCGGGGAGCGGAAGGGTCATCGCCCGATCATCGCGGACGGGACGGGCGCCCGGCCGATGACGCACCGTGGCCGCCCGGGGCGGTGTGCGGGGCGGCGTGCCGGGGGCGCCGGCCCGGGTCCCGGTGACGTCGCCCCCGGTCCGGGTGGATGCTGGGAGGAGCGAGGCGGGCCGATCGGGATCGAGGAGGTCCGGGATGGGATTCATCGGCACGGTGGGGCTGGTGCTCCACCCCGAACGGACCAGCGCACCCACCGTGGCCACCGTGGTCCGCTGGAGCCGGGCGCGGGACGCCAAGGTCCTCGGGCTGACGGCGGAGGTGGCCCGGATCGGGTGCGACGCCGTGGCGGTCGGGGCCGAGGAGATGGCCGCCACCGCCGATCTGCTGATCAGCCTGGGCGGGGACGGCACGATGCTGCGCGCGATGCGGCTGGTCGCCGGGGGCCGGGTCCCGGTGCTGGGCGTCAACGTCGGGCGGCTGGGCTTCCTCGCCGAGGTCGACATCCCGGAGCTGCCGGACGCCCTCGACGCGATCGACGATCTGCGGTTCACCGTGGAGTCCCGGTCCGGTGTCCAGGCCACGTTCGGTGACTCCCGGGAGACGGCGCTCAACGACGTGGTGCTGCTGCGCAGCCCCGGGCACCGGTCGGCGGCCGTGGCGGTCCGGGTCCAGGGGCAGCCCTTCGTGTCGTACACCGCCGACGCCGTCGTCGTGGCCACGCCGACCGGCTCCACGGCTTACAGCTTCTCCGCCGGCGGGCCGATCGTCTCCCCCAACGCCGAGGGCCTGCTGGTGACGCCGGTGGCCCCGCACGCGGCGTTCAACCGGTCCGTGTTCCTCTCCAGCGGGGAGCGGCTCGCCCTGGAGGTCCTGCCGCACAGCGGGGACCTCGCCATCGAGGCCGACGGCCTGCTGGTCGGCCGCGTCCGGCCGGGCGACGTCGTCGAGGTGACGATGCTCCCCGCCGCCTCGCGGGTCGTCCGGCTCGGCCGCACCACCTTCTACCAGCGCGCCCAGCGCAAGCTCCGGCTCACCGGCTCGGCGGAACCCGCCTGAGGAAGGCCCTCCCCCGAGGAAGGGCTCTCTCCGACGGTGGCCGGCCGGTGCGCTGCTCGGGTCGGCCGGAGGCGGTCGTCGTCGCCCGAGCCGCTCGTCGGCGGCCGGTGAGGGGGCGGCCCCGGCGATGTCACCGCAGTACCGGCGGTGTGGTCACGCCCCGGACTCAGCTCGCGGCCGGGGCGCTCAGCACGTGGGCGCGGGAGGCGTGGACGTCGGCGCGCAGGGCGGTCAGGTCGACGTCGAGGACGTGTCCGTTCCACTTGCGGGGCTCACCGTCGATCAGGACCGCGGCGATGTTGCGGGCGTCGGAGCCGAGGACGAGCGTGCCGATCGGGTCGTTGAGCGGCATGTTGTTGAGGTCCTCGGCCCGGACCACCAGCAGGTCGGCCTTCTTGCCGGGGGTGAGGGAGCCGGTGACGGCGGCGAGGCCGTTGGTGCGGGCGCCCTGGAGGGTGGCGAAGTCCAGCACGTCGTGGGTGGTGATCCGGGAGGGCTGCCGGTCGGTGCCGTGGGCGGCGTTGACGGCGCGCATTCGCTGGATGGCGTGCAGGGTCCGCATCTGGGTGAACATGTCGCTGGCCAGGGCGACTTCGACGTCGATGCTCAGGCCGGGGCGGACGCCGGCGGCGAGGGCCTCGTCCACGGCGGGGATCGCGGTCTCCAGGCCGATCTGGGCGTCGGAGGTGGGGGCGAGCGCCACGGTGGTGCCGGTCTCCCCGATGGCCTTCCAGGCGTCGGAGGTAAGCCCGGTGGCGTGGATCAGGGTGACGTCGGGGCCGAGGATGCCGTGCTCCGCCCAGCGGAGCACCGCCTCGGAGGACGCCGTGCCGAAGACGGCGTCCACGCTCACGCCGATGCCCAGGTCCTGGGCGACGCGGGCGAGTTCGGGACCGTAGGCGAGCGCGGGGCCGGCGATCTCCTCGGTGGCCAGGGCTGCCAGGCGCAGGGTGAGCAGTTGGTCGTCGCTGCCGAAGTAGCGGTCCCTGAGCCGGGTGAGGTCGCCGGGCCACTGCTGGTCCCAGGTGCCGAAGTGCGGGCCCATGGAGGCGTGCACGCCGCGGATGCCGGTGTCGAGGAGGGCCTGGACGGCGGCGTCGGAGTGGTCGCCGGTACGGGAGTTGTGGGAGAAGTCGAGCATGGTGGTGATGCCGCTGTCGATCGCGGTCAGGGCGGCCAGCCTGGTCCCGGTGTACATGTCCTCGGGCCGGTAGACGGTGGCGTAACCGGCCAGGGTCGCGGTGACGTAGCTGCCCAGGTCGTCGACGTCCGGCATGATCCGGCGCAACTGGGCCTCCCAGGCGTGGCGGTGGGTGTCGACGAAACCGGGGCAGAGGATCGTGCCGGTGGCGTCGACGACCACGGCGTCGACCGCGCTCAGGCCGGGCCCGACGGCGGCGACGGTGTCGCCCTCGACGAGCAGGTCGCCCCGGTCGAGGACGCCGAGCGCCGGGTCCATGGTGACGACGGTGGCGCCGGTGAACAGGATCCGCCGCCGGTCGGCGGGCAGGCTCCGGATCCGGGCGAGGGCGGCGATTTCGGCGGTGGGGCGGGCATGGGGGACGTGCACGGGGTTCCCTTCCGGCGGTGGGTGCGGCGACTGCCGCGGAGCCAGACTGCCGCTCCGCCGTGGCCGGAACCAGGCCGCGCCGTCCCCGGGTGCCGGGCACCCACCCGCCGCGGCGCGCGCCGGTGTCGACCCGCGCCGACGGATACGGAACACCCGGCCCGCCTCGATGAAGGCGGGCCGGGTTGCGGGTGTGGCGGGACGACGCGCGGGGTCGGGGGCGTGGCGAGAGGGCGTGCCGGGTCAGCCGGTGCTGAGCGCGCGGGCTGGTGCCGCCCACGTCGCCGGGGTGAGCCCGGCCCGGGCGCGGAGTGCGGCCAGGGCGGCGGCAGCGGTGGGTTCGGCCTGGTAGACGACCAGTTGCTGGTGCGGTGCGCCGTTGACGGTGAAGGCGGAGAACTCGATCTCCAGGGCGCCCGCCTCGGGGTGCGCGAGCCGCTTCGACTGCTGGGTCTTGGCCCGCACGTCGTGCCGGGCCCACAGCTCGCCGAACTCCGGGCTCCGCGCGCGCAGGGTGGCGACGACTTCGGCGATCCGCGGCGAGTCGGGGTGGTGTCCGTGGGCGGCGCGGAGCTCGGCGACGCAGGAGTGCGCGGAGCGCGCCCAGTCCCGGTAGAAGGAGCGGCCGGCGGGGTCGAGGAAGGCCATCCGGGCCAGGTTGTCGAACCTCTGGAACCCGCTGTGCAGGGCGCCGGCGAGGCGGTTGTGCGCCAGGACGTCCAGGGCGGGCCCCAGGACGAAGGCGGGGGTGTCGGGCCAGCTGTCGAGCAGTCGCCGCAGCTGGGGGTCGACGCGTTCGTGCCCGTCGGGCGCGCCCCGGCGTTCCTGGGGTGCCCGGACGAGTCGGCGCAGGTGGTCGAGCGCCTCGCCGTCGAGGTGGAGGGCGGCCGCGACGGCGTCGACGACCTGGGGCGAGGGATTGGTCTCGCGCCCCTGCTCCAGGCGCGTGTAGTAGTCGGCGCTCACGCCCGCCAGCATCGCGACCTCCTCGCGGCGCAGCCCCGGGACCCGACGGCGGCCGTGCTCCGGCAGGCCCACGCCCTGCGGCCGGAGGGCTTCGCGCCGTGCTCGGAGGTACTCGCCCAAGGAACTGCTGTCGCTCATGACCCGACCCGGTGGAGGAGGAAGGCCGGCCCCGTGGGTGCGGTACGGGAGGCCCGGGCGTCCCGCACCGCACCCACGGGGCCGATCCGACGCGGATCGGATCGCCGGGCCGCGGTCCGCGGTGCCCGGCGGCACGAGGTCATTCCTACCCGGTCGGCGGCCGGTGAGCCTGGCCCTGCCGCACCCAGGCAACCCCGCCCCCGGTCCCGGACGTCCCGGTCGCCGGCCGGCCCGTCGTCGCCGCCTTTCTGGCGCACGGCTCGCCGGTGCCGTCGCGGCCCGGCTCGGCGACGACACCGTGACCAAGGCGGACCTGGTCGACGCCGCGGTGGCCGCCGCACCCTCCTGGTGGCGCTGACACCCCCGGAGCGCGGGCTCCGTCGGCCGGCGGTCAGCCGTTGAGCGTCTTCATGTACTCCGGCGGGTAGCGGTCGCCGGTGACCGCGCCGTGGGGTGCGACCGCCTCGATCGCGGCGATGTCCTCGGGGGTGAGGGCCACCTCGGTCGCGGCGACGTTCTCCTCCAGGTAGCTGCGGCGCTTGGTGCCGGGGATGGCGACGGCGCCCTGGTGCCGGACCCAGGCGAGTGCCAGCTGGGAGGGCGTCACGCCCTTGGCGGCGGCGATCCGGCGGACCTCGCGCACGACCTCCAGGTTGCGGTCGAAGTTCTTCCCCTGGAAGCGCGGATCCGTCCGGCGCCAGTCGTCCGCGGCGAAGTCGTCGGGGCTGCTGATCGCGCCGGAGAGGAAGCCGCGGCCCAGCGGGGAGTAGGCGACCAGACCGATGCCCAGCTCCCGCAGCGTCTCCCGCACGCCGTCGTGCTCGATGCCGCGCTCGAAGAGCGAGTACTCGGTCTGCACGGCGGTGAGCGGGTGGACGGCATGGGCACGCCGGATGGTCCGCGCGGACGCCTCGCAGACGCCGATGTAGCGGATCTTGCCGGCGGCCACCAGCTCGGCCAGCGCGCCGACGGTCTCCTCGATCGGCACCCCGGGGTCGATGCGGTGCAGGTAGTACAGGTCGACGTAGTCCGTGCCCAGGTGCCGCAGTGACCGGTCGAGCGCCCGCCGCACGTACTCCGGGTGGCCGTTGAGCCCGGACGCCCGCCCGTCGTCCGCGAGCTCCACCCCGGTCTTGGTGGCCACCACCGCGTCCGCCCGGCGCCCGTGCAGCGCTTTGGCCAGCAGCTGCTCGTTGCGGAACGGTCCGTAGCTCTCGGCGGTGTCCAGCAGGGTGACGCCGAGCTCCAGCGCACGGTCGATGGTCGCCAGGGACTCGGTCTCGTCGGTGGCGCCGTAGAAGGCGCTCATCCCCATGCAGCCGAGACCCTGTACGCCTACGGTCAGGCCCTGGCTGCCCAGTGCTCGGTCTTCCATGATCTTCCCCTTACGTGACCGGTGACCAGTGACCGGTGACCGGTGGGCCCGGTGCGGGCCGGCGGCAGGTAGTTGACACCCGTACGTTACGCGCGCACCGGCCGTGACGCCCTCGGACGCCTCGTCGCCGGAACCCTGGTGGTCGCCCCGAACGCCGACGGCCGGCTGGAGGTCTTCGCCCCCCCTTCACCGGCGGCAGCATCCGGCACATCCGGCAGGTCACCGCCGGCTCGACCGCCTGGTCGGACTGGCAGTCACTCGGCAGTCCTTGACCGGCCGAACCAAGCCCTGACCGGTCGAACCGGCCGACCACGCGACCGGGCGCCGGGGGTCGGCGGTATCCGGCCCCCGGAACGGCAGGCCGGCCCGGTGGTGTGCACCAGAGGTCATATTCCACCCGGTTCGGTCAATATTTACTTTCCCGGATTCCCTCTGCATAGTGGCGCCTCGAAACAGTGGTGGATCGAGCCGAGAGGGCTTTCTTGTCTCAGATCAACGAGGTTGCCGCCCGTGAGGTGGAGCTTGAGCGGGTTCACGTCTCCGCCTTGGGCGACCTGTTCGACCAGCGGCTGGCCGGGGTGCGGGAGCAGCTGGCGCGCGTCCTCGCGGCGCCGTCCGACGGCGCGGGCGAGGTGTACGAGAGGGACTTGGCGGCCGGACAACTGGCGCGCGAGGTCCGACGGTTGGAGGGGGCCGAGGACGGGCTGGCCTTCGGCCGGATCGACCTGGCGGACGGGACCGTCCTGCGGATCGGGCGGCTGGGGCTGCAACGGGACTCCGACGAGCTGCCGGTACTGGTGGACTGGCGGGCCGAGGCCGCACGGCCGTTCTACGAGGCGACGCCGGTGCACCCGATGGGGCTGCGGCGACGGCGCCATCTGCGGCTGACGGGCCGGACGGTGGTGGGGGTGAGCGACGAACTGCTCGACGGCTCCGCACCGACCGAGCAGGACGTGGTCGGTGACGGTCCGTTGGCGGCGGCGCTCCAGGCCAGGCGGACCGGCCGGATGGGGGCGGCGGTCGCCACGCTCCAGGTCGAGCAGGACGCGATCGTCCGGTCGCCGCACCGCGGGGTGACGGTGGTGCAGGGCGGTCCGGGCACCGGGAAGACGGTGGTGGCGCTGCACCGGGCCGCGTACGTGCTGTACGCGTTCCCGAGGGCGGCCGAGCGCGGTGTGCTCGTGCTGGGACCGAACGCGCGGTTCCTCGACTACATCTCCCAGGTCCTGCCCTCGCTCGGCGAGAACGACGTCGTCCTGGCGACGTGCGAGGAACTGGCCGGCGTCGCACCGGGCGCGGCGGACCCCTTCGAGGTGGCGCGCCTCAAGGGGAGTTCCGTACTCGCCGACGCGCTGGCCGCCGTGGTCCGGTCCCGGCAGGCCCCGGGCGGCGACTTCGAGGTCCGGGTCGGCCGGGAGTGGATCCGGCTCCCGGAGGCGGAGGTCGTCCGGGCCCGGGAGTCGGCGCGGAGCAACGCTCTCGCGCACAACCCGGCGCGCCGGCTGTTCAAGGAGCTGCTGGTCGACGCCCTCGTCGACGAACTGGCCCGCAGCGGCGCCGAGGTGCTGGAGGAGATCGACGCCCAGGTCGCCGAGCTGACCGGACTCGACCTCGACCGGGCCGCCGCGGCGGACCTGCGCCGCCTCGGTCTCGACGACGCGCCGGCCACCGGGGCCGACGAGTTCGACGCCGACGCCGTCCGCGCCGACCTGCTGGACGACGCCTCGCTCGACCGGGCCGTCGAAGACCTGTGGCCCCGGCTCACGCCGGGCCAGGTGGTCCACACCCTGCTGGCGGAGGGCGACGATCCGGCCGGGCACCTGCAGCGGTTCACGGACGCGCAGCGGGCCCTGCTGCGGCGAACGCCGGAGGCGCCCTGGACGGACGGCGACGTGCCGCTCCTCGACGAGGCGGCCGGCCTGGTCGACGGCCCGCCGGAGCAGACGTTCGGGCACGTCGTCGTCGACGAGGCGCAGGAACTCACCGCCATGCAGTGGCGGATGATCGTGCGCCGCTGCCCGGGCCGGTCGATGACCCTGGTCGGGGACTTCGCCCAGGCGGGCCCGGCGACGGTGGCCCGGGACTGGAAGGAGGCGCTCGGCCCGGACCTCGGACGGCGCTACGACCTGCGCACCCTGACCGTCAGCTACCGGACCACCCAGGAGATCCTCGCCGTCACCGAGGACCTGCTCGCCCGGATCGCCCCGGACCGCACACCGATCCGCTCGATCCGGCACGGCGAGGTGCCGCGCACCCTCGCCGCGGACCGCGCGTCGCTCGTCGCCGCCCTCCTGCGGGAGCTGCGCGAGCAAGGCGCCGCGCACCCCGGCGAGTTGATCGGGGTGATCTGCGCCGACGACCGGACGGCGCAGCTCGCGGCCGCGGGCGTCGAACGGCACGCCCGGCTGGTGCCGGCCTCACAGGCGCGCGGGCTGGAGTTCGACACCGCCGTCGTGTTCGACCCGGACGGCATCACCGCCGCCCGCCCCGGCGGCGAACGCGACCTGTACGTCGCCCTCACCCGCGCCACCAAGCGCCTGTGCACCCTCACCGCGGAGGCCACCGGCTGACACGGCCCGGCCCCGGCCGTCACCCGACGGCCGGGGCCCGCGACCGCACCCGTCAGACCACCCGTCAGACCACCCGACCGGGATCGTCGAGCCAGGCCGGGGCAGGTCCGAGCGGGGAGCACGGGCCCCCGGCGGTCCCTGCCGTCGGACCCATCAGCGGGCGAAGGTGGCGGCCCTGGCGGCGCGTTGGGCGAAGACGGACTCGCGGCGGTCCGCCGTCTGCCGGAGTGCGTCCTTGCGGTCCCGCTTCGACAGCCGGTCCAGGTACGTGTGGCCGTCGAGGTGGTCGCTCTCGTGCTGCAGGCACCGGGCGAAGTAGCCGGTCCCCTCGATGACGAGCGGCTTGCCGTCCTGGTCGAACCCGCGCACGACGGCGTGGTCGGTGCGGGGGACGGCCATGGCGGCACCGGGCACGGAGAGGCAGCCCTCCATGTCGTCGACCAGTCGGCGGTCGCCCGGCTCCGGCAGCTCCAGGACCGGGTTGAGGATGTGGCCGACGTGCCGGATCCCGTCGTCGTCCGGGCAGTCGTAGACGAAGAGCCGCAGGTCGACGTCGACCTGGTTGGCGGCCAGGCCGGCGCCTTCGGCCACGTGCATGGTGAGGAACATGTCGTCGATCAGTGCCGACAGTTCGGGCGTGCCGAACTCGGTGACCTCCCGGCACGGGCGGTGCAGGATCTCCTCGCCCGCCTCCGTGACCCGGCGGACCGAGCCGCGTTCCGCCTCGGGTGACAGCGCCGGGTAGGAGTCCACCGGTCTGCCCTGGACCCGGACCCGCCGGTCGACGGGACCGGGCCGCTCGTGACGAACGGACATGCTGTCTCCCCCACTCACGCTCTGGCCCACCTGCGATGGACCGCTTGCCAGTCACTTTGCAAAGTAGCAGACTTTGCAAAGTGACTGAAGAAGACGCCAACACCCCGCCCGGTCGGTCCCGGCAGGCCGAGGACCGGCTGCCCGCGCACGAGGTCCGCACGGCGCTGCTGGAGCTGCTCGCCGAAGTCGGCACCGTCACGGCGACCGAGGCGGCGGCGCGGCTGGGGCACAGCTCCGGGCTCTGCTCGTTCCACCTGCGGCAGCTCGCCCGGCACGGACTCATCGAGGAAGCGCCGCACACCGGGGGCCGCGCACGGCCCTGGCGTCTGCGGCAGGAGGCGCCGGAGGCCGGTGCTCCCTCGGCGGAGGAATTCGGCGACCTGGCCCGGGGGCTGGAGGACGAGAGCTGGCGACGATGGCTCGGCCAACGCGAGCTGGCGCCCGCCGCGTGGCGGCACGACGAGGCGTTCAGTGCCGTCGCCTACCTGACGCCCGAGGAGATGAGCGGGGTCGCGGCCGCGGTCCGGCAGGCGCTCGCCCCCTACCAGCACCGCGAACAGCGCCCCTTGGCCCGGCCCGAGGGCGCCCGGCCGGTGGCCCTCATCACCCGACTGTTCCCCCTGCTCCCCGATCAGCCGGGCGACCAGGGCCGGCGGGGCTGAGCGGCCGGCAGCCGCCGGGCTCGGCACACTCGGCCGGACCCCGGAAGCACCCGCCCTCCTCCGCGGTGCGTGGGGGCCGCGGTGCGGATCGCCGACCCCCGAGGAGAGCCGTGTCCACCACCCCGCAGCCGGCGCCGGACGGCACGCCGGAGGTGACCCCGGCCGCGAGCCGGGCCCGCTCGCGGCAGGTGCGCGACCACCTGAACCGCCACCGCTTCGAGCTGACCCGGGCGGCCGCGGCCGAGCACGCCGCCCGGCAGTTCGCGCCGGGCGGGCGGCTGCTGACGCGCGAGCACTGGATTCCCGAGGCGCCCGTACCCCTGGAGCGGGTGCGGCTCCGGTGGCAGGAGCCGACCCCGGCCACCCCCGTCGACGGCCGCGGCCCGGAGCCGGACGCCACCCCGTGACCGCGTGGCCTCATGACCCCCTGGCCGCGTGATCGAGGGGCCCGGTTCCGTGGGCGGTGAGACGGGCCGTCGCAGCGGCCCGAGGCCCCCGCTTGCCCTGCGGGCGATCGGGGGCTTTAATAAATGAACAGGCATTTACTAATGAGGGGGTAGCGATGGCCGGACGTCCCCGAGGCGTGGACGACGTGGTGATCCTGCGCGCGACGGCCGAGGTGATCGGCCGGGTGGGCCCCGCCGGGCTGACGCTGGCCGCCGTGGCCCGCGAGGTCGGGTTGGTGCCCGGCACCCTCGTGCAGCGGTTCGGCTCCAAGCGCGGCCTGCTGGTGGCGCTCGCCGAACAGTCCGTCAAGGACGCGGACGCGTTGCACGGCCGGGTGCGGGAGGCGCACCCATCGGTCCTCGGGGCGCTGGCCGCGCTGGTCGTCGAGTCGATGGCTCCGATGGCCACACCGGAGAGCTTCGCCAACCACCTGGCTTTCCTGTGCACGGATCTCACGGACCCGCAGCTCTACGAGCCCGCCCTGGCCACCCACCGGGCCCAGGAACGGGTGATCCGGGCACTGCTGGCGGAGGCCGTCGCCGCCGGCGAACTCCGGGCCGGGACGGACGTCGCGGCGGTGGCCGGGTCCGTCCAGGCGGTCACCGCCGGCGTGGGCCTCGTCTGGGCGCTCGACCGCCGGGGCACCCTCGCGCAGCGGCTGCGCCGGGAGCTCGACGCCCTCCTGGCCCCGCACCACCCACCCCGGCACCGCCACGACCTGGAGGAAGCATGACGAACGACACCCGGCCGCTGGCGGGGAAGGTGGCGCTGGTCGCCGGCGGGACCAGGGGCGGCGGGCGGGGCATCGCCGTCGAGCTCGGGGCGGCCGGCGCGACGGTGTACGCCACCGGCCGCAGCAGCACGGCCGGGCGCTCCGACCTGGACCGCCCGGAGACCGTCGAGGAGACCGCCGAGCGGATCACCGCCGCCGGCGGCGTCGGCATCCCCGTCCGCACCGACCACAGCCGCCCGGAGGAGGTCCGCGCCCTGGTCGACCGGATCGCGGCCGAACAGGACGGCCGACTCGACGTCCTGGTCAACTCCGTGTGGGGCGGGGACCAGCTGACGGACTGGACGCACCCGCTGTGGGAGCAGGACCTCGACACCGGCCTCCGGCTGCTGCGGCGGGCGGTGGAGACCCATGTGATCACCAGCCGCTTCGCGCTGCCGCTGATGGTCGCGCGCCGGAGCGGTCTGGTCGTGGAGGTCACCGACGGCAACACCGCCCGCTACCGCGGCTCGTTCTTCTACGACCTCGCGAAGTCCGCGGTGATCCGCCTCGCCGTCGCGCAGGCCGCCGAGCTGAAGGCGCACGACGTCGCGGCCGTCGCGATCACGCCGGGCTTCCTGCGCTCGGAGGCCGTGCTGGAGCACTTCGGGGTGACCGAGGCCAACTGGCGCGACGGCGTCGCCCAGGACCCGAACTTCGCCCACTCGGAAACCCCCGCCTACCTGGGGCGGGCGGTCGCCGCGCTGGCCGCCGACCCCGCCGTCATGGCCAAGACCGGCCGGGCGCTCGCCACCTGGGGCCTCTACCGCGAGTACGGGTTCACCGACGCCGACGGCACGCGACCGGACTTCGCCGCCCACTGGGCCGACTCCCTGGAGGCGGAGTTCGGGCCGCTGGGAGATCCGCTCTGACCGTCACTCCGACCGGCCCGCCGTCCCGACCGTGGGCGCCCGCTCCGACGGGCCCGCCCTCCGACCCGCCGCTGGGCGCCCGCTCGATCCGAGCGGGCGCCCTTCGGCGCCCCCGGGGCGGACACGGCGCCCGCGCGCCTGCCCGGCACATCGGCACACCCCCCCAGTTGAACATGTTCAAACCCGTGCGCCATGATGATCCCGAACGGGAGCCCCCGACCCCGACCGAGGGGTTCGGGCCACCCCGCCGTGCCCCGCCCTGCCCCGGCGCACCCGCGCTCGCCGGCAGCGGAAGAAAGGACCGTCCACCGTGCCGACTCCTTGGCAGACCCGGCTGACCGCCTCCGCCGTCGCCCTGATGTGGGGCTACGAGGGCCTCTGGTGCAAGATCTTCCCCGGCCGCGCCGACCAGCGCGCCATCGTGGAGGGCCTGCCGCTCCTGCCCGGGAGCGCCGTGACGCCCCTGCTGATCACCATCGGCCTGGCCGAGCTGGCCCTCGGCGCCTGGGTGCTCAGTGGACGCCGGGCCAGGCTCGCCGCGATCGTCCAGACCCTGCTGGTCGTCGGGTTCAACACCGGCGGCCTGCTGTTCGGCGCCGACCGCATCCCCGAACCGGGCCGCCTCGTCGTTCAGGACATCGCCTTCCTGGCCCTCGTCTGGACCCTCCCCGCCGCCCGGCGCGACCGCACCCGCCCGATCGCGGTCGCCGCATGAGCACCGCCACGCCCTGGACCGAAGGCCGACTGCTCAGCCTCCAGACCCGCCGCCCGCGCGTCCTGTTCGGCCGGATGTACGAGGACCCGGCCGTCGAACTCGGCGCGTTCCCGGCACCGGGCGCCCGCGTGCTCTGCATCGCCTCGGCCGGCGACACCGCCGCCGCACTGGCCGCCGCCGGGTACGAGGTCACCGCCATCGACCTCAACCCCGCCCAGCTCTCCTACGCCCGCGGCCGGCTCACCAGCGGCGCGCCCGCGGCCACCGGCTCCGCGGAACACCTGCTCGCCGCGGGCCGGGTGGCGGCCGCCGCCGTCCTCCCGGCCTGGCGACCCGCCGCCCTGGAACGCTTCCTGCGCCTGGACGACCCCGCCGCCCAGGCCCGCCACTGGCGCCACCGGCTCGACGGACCCGGCCTGCGTCTGCTGCTCGCCGCCGCCCTGCGCCCCGCCGGTACGCTCGCCGCCGCCGTGCGGCCCGCCTTCCGGGACGTCCTGCCCCACCGCTTCGACACCGCCCTGCGGGCCCGGCTGGCCCGCGGGGTCGCCCGCCACCCCAACGCCGGCAACCCCTACGCCTGGCGCCTGCTCCTCGGCCGTGAACTGCCCGGGTCGCCCGCCACCCCCGCCGAACCGGCCGCGGCCCCCGTCCGGCTGCTCGCCGGCGACGTCCTCGACCACCTCGAACGCTCCCCCGCCGGCCACTACGACGCCGTCACGCTCTCCAACGTCCTGGACGGCCCCGGCCCGGCCTTCGCCCGGCGCCTGCGCGCCGCCGTCCAGCACGCCGTGCGCCCCGGCGGAACCGCCGTCCTGCGCAGCATCCGCGAACCGGGCCCCGCCGGCCCGGGCGCCGCCGCCGAGGACCGCTCCCTGCTCTGGGGCGTCATCCGGGTGCTCCGGCTCTGAGGGCCAGCCGGCCCTGAGGACCACTCAGCTCCGACAACCACCCGGACCTGAAGGCCCACCGGCTCTGAAAGCCCCCGGCCCTCAAGGCCCCCGGTTCCGAAGACCACCCACCGCTTCGCGCCCACCACCGGAGTCGACCGTGCGACACCTGCTCCAACGCCACCCCTTCCCGATGCGCACCCACTTCGCGCACTCCCTCGTCCTCACCTACGCGCTCCCGCCGCACCTCCTCGCGCCCCTCGTGCCGCCCGGCCTCGCCCTCGACACCTACACCGACCCCACCGGCACCGAACACGGCTTCGTCGCCGCCGCCGTCGTCGACACCCGCGCACTGCGCCCGGCCGCCCTGCCCGCCCGCCTCGGCCGCGACTTCATCCTCACCGGCTACCGGATCTTCACCCGGTTCCCCACCCCGGGCGGGCGCACCATGCGCGGACTGCGGATCCTGCGCTCCGACACCGACAACCGGCTGATGGCCGCCGGCGGCAACCTCTTCTCCCGCTACCACTACCGCTCCGCCAGGATCGGCACCCGGGTACTCGGCGACACCCTGGAGTTCAAGGTGCTCAGCACCGACGGCCGCGCCGACCTGCATGTGCGCGCCGACCTCGCGAGCAGCCCCGCCCCCCTACCGCCCGGCAGTCCGTTCGCCGACGCCCGGGCCGCGCGCCGGTTCGCCGGACCGCTGCCCTACACCTTCGAGTACGAGCCGGAAACCCGCTCCATGATCGTCGTCAAGGCCACCCGCACCCAGTGGGACCCCGTCCCGGTGGCGGTCGAGGTCCCCCGGCTGACCTTCTTCGACCACGGCCCCTTCACCGGCAGCCGCCCCGTCCTCGCCAACGCCTTCCACGTCGCCGACGTCGACTACGGCTGGGAGGCCGGCCACCGCCGTGCCCTGGACGGAGCCCGCCGATGAACGCCCGGCCCGCCCGGCCCGCCGAGCCCGCGCGGCGCCCCTCGGGTGTCCGCGAGGTGATCCGCTACAACTGGCCGATGTACGCCGCCGGCGCCGTCACCGCCGCCACCGGCTGGGCGCTGGCCCGCCGCCTCCCCGCCCGGCCCGCCGCCCTCGCCCGCGCCGCCTCGGCCGGCGCCGCCGCGCTCCTCACCACCAGCACCCTGGCCACCTGGCACGTCTACGACCGCTCCGAACTCCACTCCTACGACTGGCTGTCCGAGCTGCTCCCCGACGGCCCGGGCGACCACCTGGTCGTCTGCACCGGACTCGACGAGGCCAGCCGCCCGGTCGCCGCCCGGTACCCCACCGCCCGCCAGCTCGTCGCCGACCTCTACGACCCGGCCCTGACCACCGAGGGCTCGATCCGGCGCGCCCGTCGCCACGCCCCGCCCGCCCCCGGCACCGTCTCCGCCCGCCCCGACGCCCTGCCCGCCGCCACCGGCTCCCTCGACACCGTGCTCACCGTCCTCGCCGCCCACGAACTGCGTCGGCCCGCCGACCGCGCGGCGCTGTTCACCGAGGCCGTCCGCACCCTGCGGCCCGGCGGTACCCTGCTGCTGGTGGAGCACCTGCGCGACCTCGCCAACACCGCCGCCTACGGCCCGGGCGCCTGGCACTTCCAGCCGCGCGCCACCTGGCTGCGGCACGCCGCCGAGGCCGGACTGCACCCGGCCGCCGAACGCCGGATCGCCACACTGATCACCGCCTTCGCCTTCCGGAGCCCCGCCGCATGACCGAACTGTTCACCCTGGAAGCCCAGTTGAGGCTGGTCGGCGCGGCCCTGGTCGGCATGGGCCTGTTCCACGCCGTCCTGCCACGCATCGTCCAGTGGCCGGCCGACCTGTCCGGCGCCAGCCTGCTGACCCGCCAGGTCTCCTACGTCCACCTCTTCTTCATCGCGCTGACCTGCGCGCTGCTCGGCCTGATGCCGCTCTGCCTGGCCCCCGACCTCCTCGGCGGCACCCGCCTGGGCACCGCCCTGCTGGCCGGGCAGACGCTCTTCTGGGGCCTGCGCTGGCTGTTCGAGTTCGCCGTCTTCTCCCCCAGGCTCTGGCGCGGCGACCCCCTGCGGACCGCCGCGCACATCGGCCTCTCGGTCCTCTGGACCTGGGTCGCCGCGGTCTTCGCGCTCGCCCTCTGGCGGGTCCTCTAGGGTCCGTGCCGAAGCCCCGGCGGGCGGTTCCCGCGCCGACGACCGCCCGGCGGAACCGCCTGTGGCGGGACCGTCGTCCGGTCCTCCACAACTGGAAGGCCGTCCTCGAGGAGCACGACACGATCATCGCCGCGCTGCGCAGCGGGGACCCGGAGGCGGCCGAGCGGGCCGCGCGGGCCCACATCGGCTCGCAGGCCGACCACGAGGTGGCCGAGGAGGACTGAACGGCCCCGGACGGACGGCGGTCCCGCCCTTCCGCCCCGCCGCGCTCGGCGGGGC
>NZ_JBHWUI010000075.1:0-40916 GCF_042737525.1 Kitasatospora sp. NPDC059973
TCGCACCAGGACTGGCACCCGCGGCCCGGCCCGGCGCCCGTCGGCCCCCGGGCCGGTCACCGGCACCGCCCGGCCTCGGCCCCCGAGCGTGCCGAGCGGGTGCCCGACCGGTCGCAGCGGGGGCCGGAGCAGTCCGTCGAGGCCACGCAGGCCGTCCCGGACGCGGACCCCGGCACGCCGGACGGCGCCGCACCGGCCGAGGACGCCGTGCCGGACGGCGCCACGGTGGCGGCCGGAGCGACCCAGCAGGCCGCCGGGGCCGTCCCGGCCGTACTGCCCGCCCGCTGGCGCGACGCCTCCACGCTCCAGCTGCCGCTGGGCGCCGGCCTCGGCCTGATCGGCTGCGGCCTCGGGCTGATCGGTCTGCGCCTGCGCAAGGGCTGAGCCGCGGCGGCCGGCGCCGGCCGCCGCGCCCCGCGCGGTCTGAGTATCCGTACGGATGCCGCGCCGCCGTGCGGGGGCGTAGCGTCGTCAGCGGAAGCGGGTGCGGTGACCGCGGTGCCGGTGACCGGTGACCGTGGTGCGGGGCGGCGGTGCGGTCGGGGGTTCCACCCGGCCAACCACCCGGCCAACCCCAGTGAGGAAGAATGTTGTTCATGACGAATCCGATGAACGAGCGCTCGCCGCAGGACCTGTACCAGGCCATGGGCGGGCAGTCGCAGGACGGCCAGAAGGTGCTGATCGTCGGACCGGACGGGCTGCCCGTGGGCCAGGGGTTCGCCGGCTCGACGCACGACGACGGTGAAGGGCCGCGCGAGCTCCCGGTGACCGAGATGGTGGAGCAGCCGGCCAAGGTCATGCGGATCGGCAGCATGATCAAGCAGCTGCTGGAGGAGGTCCGGGCGGCTCCTCTCGACGAGGCCAGCCGGGTCCGGCTGAAGGACATCCACGCCAGCTCCATCAAGGAGCTGGAGCTTGGCCTGGCGCCCGAGCTGGTCGCGGAGCTGGAGCGGCTCTCGCTGCCGTTCACCGAGGACACCATCCCGACCGAGGCCGAACTGCGGATCGCGCAGGCGCAGCTGGTGGGCTGGCTGGAGGGGCTGTTCCACGGCATCCAGACCGCGCTCTTCGCCCAGCAGATGGCCGCCCGGGCGCAGTTGGAGCAGATGCGGCGGGCGCTGCCGCCGGGTCTGCACGGCGCCGAGCAGGAGGACGACGAGCCCGGCGAGGGCCGCGGCATCCGCTCCGGCCCGTACCTGTAGGCCCGCCACCGGCCCGGCGCAGCCGCCCCGGTCGGCGCCGCGGACCCCGTGGTGACCGCCCGGTATCGGACGTACCGCCACGATCCGGTGCCGAACGCACGACCGACCCACTACCGTCCGGTAGTGGGTCGCGGCTCGGACACAGTGTCGGCCCTGCGCCGATCACTGTCGCCGTGAGCCGATACCCTGAGCCCCTGTCGCAGGCCGGGCGAGCGCCGCGACAGGGGTCGGGTGGGCCACCAAACCGGGCCCGACCACGCACGGACGAGACCGAACGTCACGGTTGCGGCGGCACGACCGCGCCGAGGGGGAGCAGAGGACCATGAGCGAGCACGGCAACGCGGCGGTCGAGGGCCACTCCCTGGGCAACGGCAGGTACGTGCTGCAGCGGGTGCTGGGCGAGGGCGGCATGGCCTCCGTGCACCTCGCCTACGACAACGTGCTCGGCCGCTCGGTCGCGCTGAAGAGCATGCACGCCGAGCTCGGCCGGGACGAGTCCTTCAAGGAGCGGTTCCGGCGCGAGGCGCAGGCCGTGGCCCGGCTGGAACACGCCAACATCGTCACCGTCTACGACAGCGGCGAGGACGTCGCCGCCGACGGCTCCACCACCCCGTACATCGTGATGCAGCTGGTCGACGGCAAGGGCCTGCGCGAGGCGATCAACGACGCGGTCGCGCAGTACGGCGCGATGCCCACCGAGGAGGCGCTGCGGGTCACCGTCGGCGTGCTGAACGCGCTGGAGGCTTCGCACGACCAGGGGCTGGTCCACCGCGACATCAAGCCCGGCAACGTGATGTTCGACCGCAAGGGCAACATCAAGGTCATGGACTTCGGCATCGCCCGCGCGCTGGAGTCCGGGGTCACCTCGATGACCCAGACCGGCATGGTGGTCGGCACTCCGCAGTACCTCTCGCCCGAGCAGGCGCTCGGCAAGCCGGTGGACGCCCGCTCCGACCTCTACTCGGTCGGCGTGATGCTCTTCGAGATGCTCACCGGCCAGCTGGTCTTCGACGGCGACTCGGCGTTCTCGATCGCCTACAAGCACGTCCAGGAGGAGCCCTCGGCGCCGTCCACCGTCAACCGGGCGGTCAGCCCGGCGGTGGACGCCTTCGTCGCCCAGGCGCTGCGCAAGGACCCGGCGCACCGCTTCCCGAGCGCGGCGGCGATGCGCGACGAGGCGGAGCGGCTGATCGCGGCGGAGAAGGGCGGCGGCAACGGCAACCAGCTGGCCGCGAGCTCGCCGCTGGTGATCACCGACGGTCCGCGCTCGGTGCACGCCGGGCCGCAGGCCCCGCAGACCCCGCCGCCGTTCCAGCAGCAGTACCGGACGCCGCCGCCGGCCTTCCAGACCCCGCCGCCGCAGCACCCGCAGACGCCGCAGCCCTTCCCGCAGCAGTACCAGACCCCGCCGCCGGCCTTCCAGGCCCCGCAGCACTTCCCGCCGCAGGCGCACACCCCGCCGCCCCAGCCGATGCCGATGCCGACGCAGTTCCAGCCGGCCCCCGCGTCGAACAGCGGCGGCTGCTCCACCGCGCTCGTGATCGTCGGCATCATCATCGGCGTGATCGTCCTCGCGATCATCATCATCGCCATCGTGGTGACCAAGGCGGAGAAGACCGGCACCTCCCGGTCCGTCGAGCGGCCCGCGACCGTCCTGCACCTGGACGACCTGCCCGACCGGAATGGCCTGCTCTGACGCGGTGCGCCCGGATCGGGCGTGCTACGGGGGAAGTCCGGAGGCGGTAGCGTTCGGGGACACGAAGCGACAGGGCACCGCGATCCGAGCGAAGGCCCGGGGCGAGGAGCGATGGCACAGACGCAGCGGCCGGACGACGACGAGGGTGCCCGGGCGGCCGGTTCGACCGGCGGGGCCCGGAGGGTGCCCGAGCCCGGCAGCGACAGCGCCGCCACCTCCGCACTCCCGCCGTACGGCGGCGGCCCGCAGACCCCCGGCCGCGGCACCGCGGCCCCGCTCGGCACGGTGGGTGACGGCCGCTACCGGCTGACCCACCGGCTCGGCCGCGGCGGCATGGCCGAGGTGTTCGCCGCCCAGGACGTCCGGCTCGGCCGGACCGTCGCCGTCAAGCTGCTGCGCCCCGAACTCGCCCAGGACGACATCGCCCGGCTGCGCTTCACCCGCGAGGCACACGCCGTCGCGGCGCTCAACCACCACTCGATCGTCGCGGTCTACGACACCGGCGAGGAGTACGTCGGCGACGAGTCGACGCCCTACATCGTGATGGAGCTGGTCGAGGGCCGGACCGTCCGCGAGCTGCTGGTGGACGAGGAGGAGCCGCCGGTCGACCAGGCGCTCATCATCATCGCCGGGGTGCTGGAGGCGCTCGCCTACAGCCACCGGCACGGCATCGTGCACCGGGACATCAAGCCCGCCAACGTCATCATCACCACCACCGGCGCGGTCAAGGTGATGGACTTCGGCATCGCCCGCGCGCTGACCGGCACCGCCAGCACCATGACCCAGACCGGCATGGTCATGGGCACCCCGCAGTACCTCTCGCCCGAGCAGGCCCTCGGCAAGCCGGTCGACCACCGCTCCGACCTGTACGCGGCCGGCTGCATGCTCTACGAGCTGCTCACGCTGCGCCCGCCGTTCACCGGCGACACCCCGCTCTCGGTGGTCTACCAGCACGTGCAGGACCCGCCGGTGCCGCCCGCGCAGGTCAACGCGCGGGTCCCGGCGGCGCTCGACCCGCTGGTGCTGCGCTCGCTCGCCAAGAACCCGGACGACCGCTTCCAGGACGCCGACGAGTTCCGCGCCCACCTCCAGCACGCCCTGCGCGAGATGCACGGCGGGGCCTGGGCGACGGGTGCCGCGGCGGCCGGGCTGGCGGCGGCCGGCCAGGGGCACAGCGGTGCCACCCCCATGCCCGGGGCGGACGGCGAGACGGCCGTCACCGCGCCGTTCGGGCTGGGCGGCCCGAGCGATTCGACGACGGTGCTGCCGTACCAGGTGCCCGGCGGCCCGCACACGCCGTCCTCGCCCTACCCCGGGGCCGGCGGCCCGTACGGCGGCGGCTCGTACGACGGTGGCTCGTACGACGGCGGTCACGGCGGCCCGGGCGGCGACGGCGGCGACGGCGGCGACGACCGCCGCCGGCGGCGCGGGCCCTGGGCCTGGGTGGCCGGCGCCGCGGCGGTGTTCGTCGCGTCCGGTGTCGGGATCGCGCTCGCGCTCAGCGGCGGCGGTGGCGGCGGCGGGACGAAGGACCCCGGCCAGACGCCCGCCCCGTCCGTCTCGGTGGTCTCCTCCTCCGACGCCGGTACGCCCACCGGCGGGGGGATCTCCCCGACCACGGGGGTGCCCAGCCAGACCAGCCGGAAGCCGAACCAGCCGACCGACACGAACAACAACAACAACAACCAGAGCCCGCCGGCCACCGTGCCCAAGCACTCGCCGAGCATGACCCCGACGCCCACCGGTACCAAGCCGTCGTCGACGACGACCCCGTCGTCCACCGGCACGCCGACCGGCGGGGGCTCCGGGACGCCGACCGGCGGCGCGAGCGGGACGCCGACCAACGGCGCGACGGGCACCCAGCCGCCGCCGACCAAGCCGGCCACCCAGCCGACGGGGGCCCCGACCACCGCGCCCGGGGCCGGCGGCTGACCGGCGGCGCCGACCGGTGACGGTCAGTTGGCGAAGGCGTCCAGGACCTGCTCGTACTCCTGGCACCACCACGCCAGCTGGCCGGCCGAGGCGGGGTAGAGCGGGTCGGCCCGGTGGTCGGCCCGCTGGTAGCGCCACTGGAGCATCCAGAAGTCGTTGAGCCGCTCCCACCAGACCCGGTGGACGGCCGCCGCCAGGTGTTCCGCGGTGGCCGCCCCGGTGGCCCGGTACGCCTGCGAGTAGGTCCGGACCCGGACGAGGTCGAGCGTGCCCGACGTCCGGTCGTTGAAGACCAGGGTGGCGGACCGGACCGCCTCCTCGGCGCGCGGCTGCGGGCCGAGCTTGTCCCAGTCCAGGACGGCCGCGATCCGGTCGCCCGCGTGCAGCAGGTTGAGCCCGTGGAAGTCGCCGTGCGTCCAGCCGGTGGGCGGGGCGGCCTGCGGGACGGGCCGGCGGTGGGCGTACTCGGCGAGCAGGTCGAGCCGTTCGGTGAGGCGCCGCTCGACCAGCGCGTCCAGCGCGCCGTACGGGCGCTGCTCGCGGGCGCTGAGCCGGAGTTCGCGGGCCAGCCGGGCGCTGTCCAGCGGGTCGGCACTGTGGTAGCCGGCGGGTTGTGCGAGGGGGGCGCAGACGTCGTCGAGCGCGCCGTGCAGCCGGCCGAGCAGCGCTCCGAGCGCGCCGCACTGCGTCAGGGAGAGGTCGCTGCCGTGCCGGTGCCGGCCATCCACCCAGGGGAAGAGCGCGAACAGCCGGCTGCCGAAGGAGGCCACCGTGCCGGAGCGTTCGGCACACGCCAGCGGGGGAGCGACGGGCAGTCCGAGGGTCTCCAGCGCGGCCATCGCGCGGTGGTGCCCGGCGATCGATTCGCGGTGTGCGGTGGCGGCGTCGACGTAGCACTTCAGGAAGTACGTCCCGGCCTCGGTGGTGACCCGGTAGCCCCGGTTCAACAGGCCCTCGGCGACCGGCTCGGCGGTGAGCAGCCGCCCCACCCGGTAGCGGCGCAGGACCTCGGTCAGGACGAGGTGGGGAACGGGCGGGCTGAGGGTCCCTATCGGGGGTGCGGTGAGATCGGGGCGGGCCGGGGCACAGGCGAGGGTCTGGCTGAAAGTCACAGGCTGAGGTTAGGGCCCCCTGGCGGGGGTCCTTGACAAACCGTCAGAACTGTGATTCCCGATGCTTTCAGTGCTGCTGGTCGGCCTGGTGCCGTGCCACGAAGGCGGCTGCCTGGGTGCGCCGCTCCATGCCCATCTTGGCGAGCAGACTGGAGACGTAGTTCTTGACCGTTTTCTCGGCCAGGTGCAGCTCGTTGCCGATCTGACGGTTGGTCATCCCCTCGCCGATCAGATCGAGGATCCGCCGCTCCTGCTTGGTGAGCTGGGACAGTCGCTCGTCCTCCTTCTCGCCGCCGTCGCGCAGCCGGGCCAGCACCCGGCTGGTGGCCACCGGGTCGAGCAGCGACTTGCCGGCCGCGACGTCCCGGACGGCGGTGATCAGGTCGGTGCCGCGGATCGCCTTCAGGACGTAGCCGGAGGCGCCCGCCATGATCGAGTCGAACAGCGCCTCGTCGTCCGAGAACGAGGTCAGCATCAGGCACTTGATCTCCGGCAGCCGGGAGCGGACCTCCCGGCAGACCTCGACGCCGTTCCCGTCCGGCAGCCGGACGTCGAGGACCGCGACGTCGGGGTGCACGGCGGTGATCCGGGTGATCGCCTCGGCGGCCGTCCCGGCCTCGCCGACCACCTCGATGTCGTCCTCGACCGAGAGGAGATCGTGGACGCCCCGCCGGACCACCTCGTGATCGTCGAGCAGAAATACCCTGATTTGTCCGTTATTAGTCACGTGTAAAGCCTCCCATATCGCCGCAGGGGCGACCTATTGCCCGCACCGCCCCCGGAACGCTATCCGGCCAGATCAGTCGAAAGCGATGCCGGTAACCCCCTTACGAACGGGGCTCCGCCCGGATAACGTGCGCAGGTGTCCTGAAGGCGACCGAATTGAGAGCTGCGCCACACCCGCAGTTGTAGGCCCTGAACAAGTAGGACGTCCTAGCGCAAGCGCGCCAAGGGCTGCCGCTGGGTAACGTTCTCGTGAGGGACGCCGTCGGAACAGGATCACCACCTGCCTTGCAGCCGGTGCGCACACCCACGCGCGCCCCGCGAGGCGGTGACCGGACCGGTCACCGGCGACCCCGGGCGGCCGGACAGACCGAGGAGTGAACGTGACCGTCAAAAGCACGGCGAGGGCCCGCAAGAAGGCGGCCCCCGGCGTCCCTGACACCCTCCGCGCCACGGGTACGGACGCCCAGCCGGAGCTCGTACAGCTGCTCACCCCGGAAGGCGAGCGGATCGAGCACCCGGACTACCCGCTCACCACCACCCCGGACGAGCTGCGCGCCCTCTACCGCGACCTGGTGCTGGTGCGCCGGTTCGACGCCGAGGCCACCGCGCTGCAGCGCCAGGGCGAGCTGGGCCTGTGGGCCTCGCTGCTCGGCCAGGAGGCCGCCCAGGTCGGCTCCGGGCGGGCCATGCGCACCGGTGACTACGCCTTCCCCACCTACCGCGAGCACGGCGTGGCCTGGTGCCGCGACGTGGACCCGCTGAACCTGCTCGGCATGTTCCGCGGCGTGAACCACGGCGGCTGGGACCCGAACGAGAAGAACTTCCACCTGTACACCATCGTGATCGGCGCGCAGACCCTGCACGCCACCGGCTACGCGATGGGCATCACCAAGGACGGCGCGGACGACGCGGTGATCGCCTACTTCGGCGACGGAGCCTCCAGCCAGGGCGACGTCAACGAGGCCTTCACCTTCGCCTCGGTCTACAACGCCCCGGTGGTCTTCTTCTGCCAGAACAACCAGTGGGCGATCTCCGAGCCCACCACCACCCAGACCAAGATCCCGCTGTACCGCCGCGCCTCCGGCTTCGGCTTCCCCGGCGTCCGGGTCGACGGCAACGACGTGCTGGCCTGCCTGGCGGTCACCCGCTGGGCGCTCGACCACGCCCGCAGCGGCAACGGTCCGGTGCTGATCGAGGCGTTCACCTACCGGATGGGCGCGCACACCACCTCCGACGACCCCACCCGCTACCGCCCCTCCGAGGAGACCGAGGCCTGGAAGGCCAAGGACCCGATCACCCGGCTCCGGGCGCTCCTGGAGAAGGAGGGCCTGGCCGAGGAGGAGTTCTTCGCCTCGATCGAGGCCGAGAGCGAGCAGCTGGGGCTGCGGGTGCGCGAGGGCGTGCGCACCATGCCGGACCCGGACCCGACCCTGATCTTCGACCACGTCTACGCCGAGCCGCACACACTGGTCGATGAGGAACGGGCCGAGTACGTCGAGTACGCGGCCTCCTTCGAGGCGGGGGAGAACCTCTGATGGCCGCTCAGCTCAGCATCGCGAAGGCGCTCAACGAGGCGCTGCGCAAGTCGCTGGAGAACGACCCGAAGACGCTCCTGATGGGCGAGGACATCGGCAAGCTCGGTGGCGTCTTCCGGATCACCGACGGCCTGCAGAAGGACTTCGGCGACAGCCGGGTGATCGACTCCCCGCTCGCCGAGTCCGGCATCGTCGGCACCGCGATCGGCCTCGCGCTGCGCGGCTACCGCCCGGTGGTGGAGATCCAGTTCGACGGGTTCGTCTACCCGGCCTTCGACCAGATCGTCTCCCAGCTGGCCAAGATGCACGCCCGTGCGCTCGGGCACGTCAAGATGCCGGTCACCATCCGCATCCCGTACGCGGGCGGCATCGGCGCGGTCGAGCACCACAGCGAGTCGCACGAGGCGTACTTCGCGCACACCGCCGGTCTGCGGGTGGTCTCGCCGTCCAGCGCGCACGACGCGCACTGGATGCTGCGCCAGGCCATCGAGTCGGACGACCCGGTGATCTTCCTGGAGCCCAAGCGCCGCTACTGGGACAAGGGCGAGGTCGGCGACGCCGCCGACCTGGGCCTGTACGACGCCCGGATCGTGCGCCCCGGCACGGACGCGACGCTGATCGCCTACGGCCCGATGGTCAAGGTCTGCCTGGAGGCCGCCGCGGCCGCCGAGGAGGACGGCCGCCGGCTGGAGGTCGTCGACCTGCGCTCGCTCTCCCCGGTGGACTTCGCCGCCCTGGAGGAGTCGGTCAAGCGGACCGGCCGCGGCATCGTGGTGCACGAGGCGCCGGTCTTCCTGGGCATGGGCGCCGAGCTGGCCGCCCGGCTGACGGAGCGGTGCTTCTACCACCTGGAGGCGCCGATCCTGCGGGTCGGCGGCTACCACGCGCCGTACCCGCCGTCCCGGGTCGAGGAAGCCTTCCTGCCGGACCTGGACCGCGTGCTCGACGCCGTCGACCGCGCGCTCGCGTACTGAACCGGGGAGCGAAGATGACCACCGAAGTTCGCTCGCTCCGCGAGTTCAAGATGCCCGACGTGGGCGAGGGCCTCACCGAGGCCGAGATCCTCAGCTGGTCCGTGAAGCCCGGCGACACCGTGACGGACGGCCAGGTCGTCTGCGAGGTGGAGACCGCCAAGGCCGCCGTGGAGCTGCCGATCCCGTTCAACGGGGTGGTGGAGCGGCTGTTCTTCCCCGAGGGCGCGACGGTCGACGTCGGCACCGTGATCATCTCGGTCGCGGTGGCGGGGGAGGCGGGCGCCGCCGCTCCGGCCGCGGCCGCCCCGGTGGCCGCTCCCGCCGAGGCCGAGCCGGCCCGGCGCGAGGTGCTGGTCGGCTACGGTCCGCGGACCGGCGGCACCCAGCGCCGGGCCCGCCGGACCACCACGACCACCGTGGTCGCCCCGGCTCCGGCTCCGGCTCCGGCCGCTCCCGCGCCGGCCCCCGTGGCCGCCGCGCCGGTGGCTGCCGCGCCGGTGGTACTGGCCCAGCCCACCGGTGACCGGCCGTTGGCCAAGCCGCCGGTGCGCAAGCTCGCCAAGGACCTCGGCGTCGACCTGCGGGCCGTCACACCGACCGGCCCGGACGGCGTGGTCACCCGCGAGGACGTGCACGCGCACGTCGCCGCGGCGGCCGCCGTCGCGGCGCCCCCGGCCGAGCCGGCCGCGGTGGCACCGGTGGAACCGGTGGTCGTGGCGACCGCCGGCACCGGGGACGTCCGGGTGCCGATCAAGGGCGTCCGCAAGGCGACCGCGCAGGCGATGGTGGCCTCGGCCTTCACCGCCCCGCACGTCACCGAGTTCGTCCAGGTCGACGTCACCCGCACGATGAAGTTCGTCCGCCGGCTCAAGGAGAGCGGCGAGCTGGGCCGGGACATCCGGGTCAGCCCGCTGCTGCTGGTCGCCAAGGCGCTGCTGACCGCGATCAAGCGGCACCCCGAGATCAACGCCCAGTGGGACGAGGCGGCCCAGGAGATCGTCATCAGGGGCCAGGTGAACCTCGGCATCGCCGCGGCCACCCCGCGCGGCCTGATCGTCCCCAACATCAAGGACGCGGGCGGCCGCACGCTGTCCGGTCTGGCGGCCGCGCTCGGCGAGCTGATCGACACCGCCCGGCTGGGCAAGACCTCGCCGAACGACATGCAGGGCGGCACCGTCACCATCACCAACGTCGGCGTCTTCGGCGTCGACACCGGCACCCCGATCCTCAACCCGGGCGAGGCCGCGATCCTCGCCTTCGGCGCGGTCCGGGAGCTGCCGTGGGTGCACAAGGGCAAGGTGGTGCCGCGCCAGGTCACCACGCTGGCCCTCTCCTTCGACCACCGCCTGGTGGACGGCGAGCTGGGCTCCAGGGTGCTGGCCGACGTCGCCGCGCTGCTGGAGCACCCCAAGCGCCTGATCACCTGGGGCTGACCGGCCGGACCGAGGAAGGGCCCTGCTCCGCACGACAGTGCGGAGCAGGGCCCTTCGGCATTTCCGGACACCGGACAAGCCTTAGCGCGCGCCGCGCAGCCGGCGCCCGGCGTACCGGACGCCCAGGCCGAGCACGAGCAGCACGGCGCCGAGACCGGCCGTCAGGATCCCGACGGCGGTGCCGGTCGGGGCCTGCTCCGGCATGCCGGTCGGCCCGCCGGCGGTGGGGCCGAAGGCGGGCGCGCCGACGGCGGCCCCGGGAGCGCCGAGGGTCGCCGTCGGGGCGGGCGGTCCGGACACCTGCCGGGCGGCCGACGTCCCGGGGCCGGACCCGTGGGCCGAGGCGGTGTCGGTGGCGAGCAGCTGCACGGAGCCGGCCAGGACGACGGCGACGGCGACGGTCGCGAGCCGGCCGCGGGTGGAGCGCGGGTGGGCGTTCTTCGCAGAAGTGGAGAAAACAGGCATGCGCACGACGTGACTCCCCGCAGTCATGAAGCCGGTGGTGGGTGGAGGTGGCCGGTCCTGCCCCCGTCGGCCGGTAGCGCCCCCCGGCGCTTCCCGGCTCGCTCTCCAGCCCTCCACTTCCAAGGACGCGCGGCCCCGCCGGAGGTTGCGGGTGGATCCGGAAGTCCTCCGGGATTCTTCGAAAGGCCCGCCGCCGGTGCCCGCTCCGCGATACTGCCGCCATGGCAGAGGAGCTGATAACCCGTTCGGCGGACAGTCGGACCGACCCCGAGGAGCGCCGCTCGCTGCGGCGGGACGTCTCCCTCCCCGCCCTCCTGGCCGGGCTGGTGTGCATCGCGGTGTCGTTCTCCGGCCCGCTGGTGGTGGTGCTCGCGGCGGCCTCGGCCGGGCGGCTGGACGAGGCGCACACGGCCTCCTGGATCTGGGCGGTGGCCATCGGCAGCGGGCTGCCCGGTCTGCTGCTCAGCTGGTGGACCAGGACGCCGGTGATCACCGCCTGGTCCACGCCGGGCGCCGCGCTGCTGGTCACCAGCCTCGGCGCGTACCCCTACCGGGAGGCGGTCGGCGCCTTCCTGGTGAGCGGGGTGCTGGTGACCCTGTTCGGTGTCACCGGGCTGTTCGGCCGGCTGATCGCCGCGATCCCGGCCGGGATCGTCAACGCGATGCTGGCGGGCATCCTGTTCTCCTTCGGCGCCGGCATCTTCGGCGCCGTCCACGGCGCGCCCGCCCTGGTGCTCGGCAGCTTCGCGGCCTTCCTGCTGGCGAAGCGGCTGGCGCCGCGGTACGCCGTACCGGTCGCGCTGCTGGCCGGCGGGGTGCTGGCGGCGGTCACCGTCGGGCTGCCGGTGCACCTCGGGTCCGGCGGGCCGACCACGCCGGTGTTCACCGTGCCGGCCTTCTCCGGGCCGGCCATGGTGGGGCTGGCGCTGCCGCTCACCATCGTGGCGCTGGCCTCGCAGAACGCCCCCGGCCTGGGGGTGATGCGGGCCTTCGGCTACCAGCCGGACGACCGGCTGCTGATCGGGGCCACCGGCGGCGTCTCCGTCCTGCTGGCGCCGTTCGGCTCGCCCGGGGTGAACCTGGCCGCGATCACCGCGGCGATCTGCGCCGGGCCGGAGAGCCACCCCGATCCGCGGCGCCGCTACGTCGCCGGGATGTCGGCGGGTCTGCTCTACGTGCTGGTGGGCAGTTTCGGTGGGCTGCTGGTGAGCCTGTTCATCGGTCTGCCGAAGGAGCTGATCGCGGTGATCGCCGGGGTCGCCCTGCTGGCCTCGCTCCAGGGCAGCCTGGCCGCGGCCGTCGCCGACGAGGGCGGCCGGGACGCGGCGGTGGTGACCTTCCTGGCCTCGGCCTCCGGGATGAGTCTGCTCGGCATCGGCTCGGCGTTCTGGGGGCTGCTGCTCGGGCTGGGCACCCATCTGGTGCTCCGGGCGGGGCCGAAGCGGCGCGGCTGAGGCGTTGCGGCTGAGGCGTTGCGCGGCCGGGGCGCCCCAGGCCGGTGGTGCGCTCGGCCGGTGGTGTGCTCGGCCGGGGGCGACGGGGTGGGCCGGCTCCGCCGGAGGTGGCGCTGGTGGGTCACGGGCCATCCGGATCATCCACCTGATCGGACTCATAGGTATGACCGGGGTGATCCGGGTCGTTCGGCCAGGGCGGTGACATTTTCGCCGGACGGTGAGGGTGACACGCCGGTCCGGGTACGTCTTCGCGTCCACCACCCGGGCGACGCCGGGTGACCGGATCCCCGAGGACGCACCCGTATGCCGCCTGGCAACCCTGGCCGGCTCGTCCGGAGTCTGGCCGCGCTCGTGCTGGTGTCCACCGCCGTACTGCCCGCCGCCCTGGAGCTGGCCGGTCCCTCGCCCTTCGGGGTGATCGGGCCGGGTGCCCCCGCCGACCGGGCGGTGCCGCCGCACACCGCCCAGCGGGCCGACCTCCGCGCGGCCGGCGCCGCCCCGACCGTCGACATAAGGCGGACCGGGGACCCGGCGAACCGGATCACGCTGGTGCTGCTCGGCGACGGCTACAGCGCGGACGAGCAGGAGCTCTTCCGCGCCCAGGCCGACCGGGCCTGGCGGGCACTGATGGAGATCGAGCCGTTCCGCAGCTACCAGGGGTTCTTCAACATAAGGCGGGTCGAGGTCGTCTCGGCGGACTCCGGCATCGCCGAGACCGAGAGCCGGGGCCGCAACCCCGGGACCCCGCTCGGCATGCACTTCTGGTGCGAGGGCACCGCCCGGCTGCTCTGCGCCGACGAGGCCGCCACCGCGCGCTACGCCGGCGAGGGCGACGGCCCGCAGTACCTGATCGCGCTGGCCAACTCCAGCGAGTACGGGGGTGCCGGCGGCACCGGGGTGACCACCCTGGCCGGCGGCAGCCCGGACGCGGGGCGGATCATCCAGCACGAGATAGGGCACACCGTGGGCGACCTCGGCGACGAGTACGACAGCGCGCCGGACGACGCCGACTACCCCAACCTCGCCACCGATAACGCCGACGACATGCGCCGCAAGCAGACCAAGTGGTGGCGCTGGCTGGGCGCGGAGTCCCCGGACGGCGGCGGCACGATCGGCGCCTACCGCAGCGCCAACGGGATCTACCGGCCCACCCAGGACTCGGTGATGCGCACCCTCGGCGGGGCCTACAACCTGCCCTCGCGGGAGGCGATCATCGAGGAGATCTACCGCCGGATCCGGCCGACCGACACACCCGTGCCCGCCCCGGGCGAGGTGACCGGCCGCCCCCGGCTGGAGGTCCGGCCGCTGCCGCTGGTCGGGACCCGCGCGCTGCAGGTGGACTGGAAGGTGGACGGCGCCGCGGTGGAGCCGCAGGCGCCGGACCGCAGCTGGCTGGACACCGCCGCGTTGAACCTGTTCCCGGGGCAGAGCGCCACCGTCACGGCCACCGTCCGGGACACCACCGACTGGGTCCGGGACGAGGCCTTCCGCGACCGCTACATGACCAGGACGGTCTCCTGGACGGTCACCGGCTGAGCCGGGCCCGCCCCGCCCCGGACCGAGGGTCGAATGATGGGATGACTAATCTGGGGACACTATGTCCGTGGAGCCCGCCAGTTCAGCCCGCCCCCTGTCCGTTCCCGCTCCCCCGGCCACCGCCGGGCCGACGCCCCCGGCGGCCCCCGTGCCCCCGGCGGCCCTCGTGCCCCCGGCCACCGGGATCCCGGCGCCGCCCGGCGGCCGGGCCGCCTGGCTGGCCTGGTCCATCGGCGTCAGCGTGTACGTCCTCGCGGTGATCCACCGGACCAGTCTCGGGGTGGCCGGGCTGGACGCCGCCGACCGCTTCGCGATCGGCGCCTCCGCGCTCTCCACCTTCTCGATCCTCCAGGTGCTGGTCTACGCGGCGATGCAGATACCGGTCGGCCTGCTGGTCGACCGGTTCGGCCCGCGCCGGGTGCTGCTGCTCGGCGTCCTGCTGCTGAGCGCCGGGCAGCTCGCCTTCGCGTTCTCCTCCTCCTTCGGGCCGGCGCTGGCCTCCCGGGCGGTGCTCGGCTGCGGTGACGCGATGACCTTCATCAGCGTGCTGCGGATCGCCGCGCGCTGGTTCCCGGCCGCGAAGAACCCGTTCGTCGCCCAGCTGACCGGCCTCGCCGGGATGGGCGGGAACCTGGTCACCACCGTCGTCCTCGCCGACGCCCTGCACCGGGAGGGCTGGACCCCGACCTTCACCGCGATCGCGCTGCTCGGAGTGGCGGTGTTCGCGCTGGTCGCGCTCTTCCTGCGGGAGGCTCCGGCGGGCGCGCCGCAGCGGGCCGCGGCCGCCGGGCCGGGGGGCGTCGGGCCGGGGAGCGCCGGGCCGGGGGGCGCGCCGCTCCGGCCGGGCGTGGGCCGGCAGGTCCGGCTGGCGTGGTCGGAGCCCGGCACCAGGCTCGGCCTCTGGGTGCACTTCACCACCCAGTTCCCCGGCAACGCCTTCGGCCTGCTCTGGGGGATGCCCTACCTGGTGGAGGCCCAGGGCATGTCGCGCACCGCGGCGGGCGGGCTGCTGACCCTGCTGGTGCTCGCCAACATGTCCTTCGGCCTCCTCTTCGGCCGGGTGCTCTCGCGCACCGCCCGGGCCCGGATGCCGATCGTGCTCACCGTGATCACCGCCACCGCGGTCGGCTGGGCGCTGGTGCTGGCCTGGCCGGGCGGGCACCCGCCGCTCTGGCTGCTGGTCGGGATCATCCTGGTGATGGGCAGCAACGGCCCGGCCTCGCTGGTCGGTCTGGACTACGCCCGTGCGCGCAACCCGGTGGAGCGGCTCGGCACCGCCTCCGGGATCGTCAACATGGGCGGCTTCATCGGCACGATGATCACCCTGTTCGGCATCGGCGTCCTCCTGGACGCCCTCACCCCGGCCGGCACCGGAGGCTACTCCGCCGACGCCTTCCGCTGGGCCTTCTGCTGGCTCTACGTGCCGCTCGCGGCGGGCACCCTGATGATCCTGCGGCTGCGGCGCAAGGTCGCCGAGCGGGAGCGGGGCGCGGCGGCGGGCGTCTGACGGCCCGCCTCCGACAGCCGGCCGGCCGTTCGGCACGGCCCGCGCGGCCGGGGCCGTGCGGGCCGCGCCGGGTCGTCAGACCGTGACGGCGAAGTTGGCCAGCACCCGGGAGGCCAGCTCCTGGTCGCCCTCCACGGTGACCGGGCCCGGGCGGCCGCGGCCGCAGGCGAGCCGGGCGTACGTCTCCCAGTCCATCGTGAGCTGTACGTCGGGGGCGAGGCTGATCGACTCGTCGACCGTGCCGCGGCCGGCGGCGTCGACCCGGACGGTGCGCAGGAACTCGACCGGGCCGGTGACGTCCAGCACCAGGGCCGTCCCGGCCGGGGCGCCGGCCCGGTGGGCGACGGCCTTGGGCAGCGACTCCAGCAGCACGTCCCGGGCGAGCAGCGCGGCCGGGGAGGCCAGGTTGCCCGGCACCGCGAGGGCCCGGCGGAGGTCCTGCTCGTGCACCCAGACGTCGAAGGCCCGGTGGCGCAGCAGCTCGTGGTACGGCACGTCGCGGCTGAGCGGGCCGCCCGGGAAGCGGACCGGCTCGGACGGGGTCTGCCGGGCGTTGCGCAGTGCCCGGGAGCGGCGGATGATCGTGTACTCCAGCTCGCCGGTCATCTCCAGCGCGGTGTGGCAGCGGCGCTTGTCGACCGGCAGCTCGATGTAGCGGGCGAACTCGGTGGTGACGTGGCGCAGGTCGCGGGGGAGCGAGTGGATCGGGCGCGGGTCGCCGAGCAGCTCGGACTCGACGGCGATGACGTGCGAGACGATGTCCCGGACCGACCAGCCGGGGCACTCGGTGGCCCGGTTCCAGGAGCCCTCCGGGAGAGGGGCCACCAGCTCCGATATCGATTCGATGGACTGCGTCCACGCCTCGGTGTAAGCCTGCACGGTCTGGTTGTCCGTCACGGGAATCTCCGGCCCTCCGTCAGCTGCCTTGCCACGCGCGCGCTGTTTTCGGGTCGGACGGGAAAGTCCGGCTTCCGGGCGCACACGCTAACCGCACGTTACGCTGCCGGGTGAGAACAGGGCAGCGCTTTCGAGTGACGATCGTAGGACTCTTGCCGTGGACGGTGGTACTGTGCGCGCTTCATTGATCCAACTCGCGGTCTCCGACGCCGAGCCGCCCGCCGAGCGGCGGGCCCGCGCGGCGGCCCTGGTCCGTGCCCAGCAGGGCGCCGACCTGGTGGTCCTGCCGGAGCTGTGGGCGCTGGGCGGTTTCGCGTACGACCTCTGGTCGGACGGCGCCGAGGCGCTGGACGGGCCCACCTCGGACGCGATGGCCGCCGCCGCGAAGGCGGCCGGGGTCTGGCTGCACGCCGGTTCTATCGTCGAGCGCGACCCGGACGGGCCGATCTACAACACCTCGCTGCTGTTCGCCCCGGACGGCGAGCTGGTGCACACCTACCGCAAGATCCACCGCTTCGGCTTCGACAGCGGCGAGGCGGTGGTGATGGGCGCCGGGCAGGAGATCGTCACCGCCGCCACCGACTTCGCCACGCTCGGCCTGGCGACCTGCTACGACCTGCGGTTCCCCGAGCTGTTCCGGGCGCTGCTGGACGCAGGCGCCCAGCTGATGGTGGTGCCGGCGGCCTGGCCGGCGCGGCGGCGCGAGCACTGGACGCTGCTGAGCCGGGCCCGCGCGGTCGAGGAGCAGGCCTACGTCCTGGCCTGCAACACCGCCGGGACGCACGGCGGGGTCGAGCAGGCCGGCCACAGCATCGTGGTGGACCCGTGGGGCCGGGTGCTGGCCGAGGCGGGTGCCGGCGAGGAGGTGCTGACCGTGGACTTCGACCCCGCGGAGGTGGGCAAGGCCCGCGCCGAGTTCCCGGTCCACCGGGACCGGCTGCTGGGCATCCCGGCCCCCGTCCAGCGGTGACGCCCCCGGCCGGGTGAGCGGGGCTTTCCGGGGCATACGGGAGGCTTGTACGGGGCGGCGGCATTTTTGAGAAGATGAGCCTTCGTCGTGTTACCCGCCGTTCTTCAGCCGGCCTGTCCCGAGGCAGACCGTCGAGCCTGCCCGAGGAGGTCGCGCGCATGTACGGCACCGGCGCAGGCGACACCAGCACCGTGATCCAGCGCAACAGCCTGCGCGAGCAGATCGCCGGCGCGCTGCGCGAGGAGATGATGGCCGGCCGGCTGGCGGCCGGCCGCAACTTCACCGTCAAGGAGATCGCCGAGCTGTACGGCGTCTCCGCGACCCCGGCCCGCGAGGCGCTGGTGGACCTCGGCGCGCAGGGGCTGCTCCGGGCCGAGCACCACCGCGGCTTCACGGTGCCCGAGTTCGGCTGGGCCGACTTCCTGGAGATCTTCGAGTCCCGGGTGCTGCTCACCGACAGCTGCTTCCGCCAGCTCGCGGTCCGCCCGGCGACGCCGGACGCCGCCCGGCTGCCCTCGCTGCGCCGCCGGGCGGACGCGGCGGTCGGTGCGGTCCGGGCGGGCAACCTGGACGTCATGGTGGGCTGCGACCGCCGGTTCTGGCGAGAGGTCGCCGGACTGCTCGGCAACCGCCGGATCGGGGACTACCTGGACTGGCTCCGGGTGCAGTCCTGGATGTTCGCCGCGCCGTACCTGCGGGCGATGCCGACGCTGGGCGGGTTCTGCTGGGACCGCCACGTCGAGCTGGTCGAGGCGATCGAGCGGGAGGACCTCGCGGGCGCGCACCGGATCGTCTGCGAGTACAACCTGTTCACCGTGCGGGCGCTGGCCGGGCTGACCGGGGAGTCGGAGGAGTCGGTGGGAGTGCTGCCGCTGCTGACCGCCGGGCTCGACGCGGCGCCGGTGGCCGCGCCGCCGGCCGTCCGGTCGGGTGGGCCGTCCGGACCGGCTCCCTCCCCGGTGCCGGCCGGCAGCGCGAGGTCCTCGGTCCCTTCGCCGGTGTCGGCGGGTCCGGAGGCGGGCCGCAGGCCGGAGCCGCAGCGGGCGGAGGGCGGCCGCGGCCGCGAACGGGAGCTGGGCCGGGAGCTCGGCCGCGAGCTGGGGCTGGGCCTCGGCCTGGTGCCGCAGCCGCGTTCGGTGCCGTACGGGCGCTTCGGCCGCCGGCCGGCCGACCCGTCGGCCGGCCAACTGTCCGAGGGGCGGCCCGGCCCGCACCGCGCGCCGGGCCGGTAGGGTGGGCGGTCGTCGCCCCGGGCGGTCCCCGTACCGACCGTCCGGACCCCGACCCGCCCATCCGTCGCCCGCTCGCGCGGGCGACTCCGCCGCCCCGAGAGGAAGAGCCGGCCCATGGCCTGCGACCTCTGGCTCGTCCCGCTCGTGGACGTGCTGAGCCACAGCCCCGACAACCCCTTCCGGGACGATCTCGCGCTGTACAACGCCGTGTTGACCGCGCACGGGCTGCCCGAGGTGCCGGTCTACCAGTTCGTCCCGGGGATAAGCGGGGCGGTCGAGCCGATAGCCGCCTTCGACTACGACTCGCTGCACTTCCTGCGCCGCGCCTACCTGCTGGGCCTGACCGGCCTGGACATCACGCCGGTGGACGCGCTCGGCGGCGACTACGAGCAGCTGCTGGAGATGTTCGAGAGCAGCGCGGAACACTCGCACCTGGTCTGGCACTTCGACCACGCCGGGGCCTACGTGCCGATCGAGTTCGCGGCTCCGCTGGTGGACGACGCGCTGCTCGCCTCCGGCGGTCCGCTGGGCTCCAGCCACGGGCTGCTGCGCGAACTCCAGGCCATCGCCCCGGCGCTGGACATCGACCCGGCCGACCCGCCGGACCCGACCCGGCCGCTCGGCCCGACCGGCCTGGAGCAGCCGTTCGGCCCGCCGCTGGACGACCTGCACCCCTTCGCCCGGGAGCGGCACGCCTGGGCGGGCCTGTACGCGGCGGCCACCCGCAGCCTCACCCAGGGCTCGATGATCGTCTTCGCCTGAGCCGACGGGCCCGCAAGCCGCCCGGCTCCGCGGGCCCGTCGGCCTGCGGGCCCGCCAACGTCCGGGCCCGCCGAGAACGTCCTGCCCGCGAGCGTCCGGGCTCGAAGGCCTCCGCGCGCCGCCCCCGCTACCGCAGCGGGCCCTCCGGCGGCCGCTGGCGCGGCATGGTGGGCCGGGTGCCCGGCGGGGGCAGGATCCGCACCTGGGCGCCGATCCCCGACTCGCTGCGGCCGCCCCAGCTGCCGGAGGCCTGGGTGGGCAGCTGGGTCATGCCCGCGCGGAACTCCAGCATCCACTCCGAGGTCTCGGTGCGGACCATGTCCGAGACGTCCTCGCAGAACCGCCGCAGCACCCCGAGGCAGCGTTCGGCCGCCTCGCCCGCGGTGCCCTCGGTGGGGCCGAGCACCTCCCGCACGCACTCCGAGGCCCAGTCGAACTGGAAGGCCTCCAGGCGGCGTTGCAGCGCCTGCGCGGTGGAGACGTCCCGCATCCAGCCGGAGGTCAGCCCGAACGCCCGGTCGGCGCCGTAGCAGGCCGCGGCGAGCGCCAGGCCGACGTAGCCCCAGCTGGTGGCGTTCGCGACGGTGCCGGTGAGGTCCACCAGCGGCGCGGTGACGCCGCCCACCACGAAGCCGGCCGTGCCGAACCTCAGCAGACGTGCCCAGCGGCGCTTCCAGACCCGGTCCCGGCGGTACCAGTCGATCGCCTCGACCGCCCGCTCCTCGGACCAGCGGTAGAGCTCCTCCAGCCGCTCGGCGGGCTCGCCCCAGTCCCCGAGGGGGAACTGGCGGGCGCTCAGATCGGCCCGGCGACGCGTGTCGGCCCGGGGCGCGACTGCGGCGGGGGGCGGGTCCTCCTCGCCGATCTCCTTGCCCCAGGCACTCTCCTCGGGCTGCATTTCCGGCTGGCTCACCTGTGGGGCTCCCTGTGGCGGGCGGACTGCTGGGTCTGACATCGCGTCCTCCAACGCGTCCTCCTGACAAGTCATCGACCTGATGGGCCGTGAAACGCCGGACGACGGATCGGAACACACGGCGCCCCCGGGCGAGTGTGGGTGCCCCGGGACGGCGTACCGGCCGGTGGCCGGCGGTTGTCCATCAGCACTTCTTACCGCCAAATGGCTGACCATGGGGGCGCTTCACCAATGATCGTTACCGGATTCGGGGCCCGGATGCCGAGGTGAGGGGGTTGCGGCGGTCGGCGAGATTTCACCCGTCCGAGCGAGCCCCCGGTGACCCGCTGTCCTGACCCGGGCACCCCGGGTGCACCGCTTCCGCCCCGGCTTGGATGATCCTCCGAGCCCGGCGGCGTACGGACGGCTCCGCCTGGAGGTTCCGACGGGACCGGACGGCGGCGCGAACCGGCCACCGACTACCCTTGCCAACCGTGAAGGTCCTCGTCATCGGCGGCGGCGCCCGCGAACACGCCCTGTGCCGCTCCCTGTCCCAAGATTCCGCCGTCACCGAGCTGCACTGTGCCCCGGGTAACGCCGGGATCGCGCAGGTGGCGACGGTCCACCCCGTCGACCAGCTGGACGGCGCGCAGGTCGCTGCGCTCGCCCGGCGGCTCGACGCCGACCTGGTCGTGGTCGGCCCGGAGGCCCCGCTCGTCGCGGGCGTCGCCGACGCCGTGCGCGCGGCCGGCATCCCGGTCTTCGGCCCGTCCGGCGAGGCCGCCCGGCTGGAGGGCTCCAAGGCGTTCGCCAAGGACGTCATGGCCGCCGCCGGGGTGCCCACCGCCCGCTCCTACCTCTGCACCACCCCCGCCGAGGCCGCCGAGGCGCTGGACGCCTTCGGCGCGCCGTACGTGGTCAAGGACGACGGCCTGGCCGCCGGCAAGGGCGTCGTGGTCACCTCCGACCGCGAGGCCGCGCTGGCCCACGCCGCCTCCTGCGAGCGCGTGGTCATCGAGGAGTACCTGGACGGCCCCGAGGTCTCGCTGTTCGCGATCACCGACGGCACCACCGTCCTCCCGCTCCAGCCCGCGCAGGACTTCAAGCGCGCGCTGGACGGCGACGAGGGCCCGAACACCGGCGGCATGGGCGCCTACTCGCCGCTGCCGTGGGCGCCCGAGGGCCTGGTCGAGGAGGTCCTGGAGACCGTCCTGCAGCCCACCGTGGACGAGCTGCGCCGCCGGGGCACCGAGTTCTCCGGCCTGCTCTACGCAGGCCTGGCGCTGACCTCGCGCGGCACCCGGGTGATCGAGTTCAACGCCCGCTTCGGCGACCCGGAGACCCAGGTCGTGCTGGCCCGCCTGCGCACGCCGCTGGCGGCCGTCCTGCACGGCGCGGCCACCGGCGCGCTGGACCAGCTGGAGCCGCTGCGCTGGGACGACGGCGCCGCCGTCACCGTGGTGATCGCCTCCGAGGGCTACCCGGCGGCGCCGCGCACCGGCGACGTGATCGAGGGCCTGGCGGAGGCCGAGGCCGCCGACGGCACCGCGTTCGTCCTGCACGCCGGCACCGCGGCGGACGAGGACGGCCGGGTGCTCAGCGCCGGTGGCCGGGTCCTCTCCGTCACCGCCACCGGCGTCGACCTCGCCGAGGCGCGCGGCCGGGCGTACGCGGCGGTCGACCGGATCAGCCTCAAGGGTGGTCAGCACCGCACCGACATCGCGCTCAAGGCCGCCCAGTAGCAGGCCTTTTCGCCGCGTTCCGGGGCGCTGCGTCCGAGGGGAAACAACCCCCATGGACGCAGCGCCCCGCGGCGTTTCCGGGCCGGGTGGCACGGGAGCGGTTCCGGGGCCGCCGCACCGTTCGGCGGCCGGAATCCAGCCCATCGAGTGACAGCGGCCGCATCCGGCTGACGCAACCGGCCGCCCGGCCTTATGGTGCGCTGGTCCGCGGTCCCGGGGGCCGCGTCGTGCGCGGCCGCACCGGGTAGCGGCGGTCGCGCGGGGGGATGCTGGACGGCGTCCGGCCGGACCGAGCGCGCCCGGGCCGCATTGCACGGCGCGCGGCGCGGTCGTCCGGAATCCGGGCACCGTCACCGGGACGAGTGGAAACCGGGGCGATCCGGAACACCCACCCGGGCAAGGGCGTCAAGAATGTCAGAAGCGCCACGCAGCATGTACTACCGGGATCGGACGCCGCCGATTCCCGGTCGGAACTGATCGTTTCGAGTCGGCTCAGGGCCCCGTCGCCGGGTGCCCGAGGGCTCCGAAGGGGGTGCCGCACCGTATGGCCGCTGTCGACACCGCGCGCGCTCACGCCCAAGCGGTCCTGCGGGTCCGGGGGATCGCCCTGGCCACCGCCGTACTGCCCGCCGCCGCGGCGGTGGTCCTGCTCGCGGGCCGGTTCACCGGCCGGCTCGGTGCGCCGGGCTCCGCCGACGCCGCCGCCTGGGACGCCGTCCGCTGGGTGGTCTGCGCGGTGGCCGCCGCCACCCTGCTGGTCGCGGGCCTGGCCGCCCGCGCCCACCGCAGGGCCGTCCCGCCGCAGACCCCGGTCGTCCCGCTCGACCGGGCCCAGGCCCCCGAGCTGTACCGGCTGATCGACGAGCTGGCCGACCGGCTGGCGGTCCCCGCCCCCTCGGCGATCGCCCTCACCCCGGACTGCGACAGCTGGCTGGAGGACGTCCCGCCGGCCCGACCGGCCGGCACCGGCCGCTCGTCGCGCCACTCGCCGCGCCACGAGCAGGACCCGCCCGCGCCGGTGCTGGTGATCGGCTCGCCGTTCCTCTGGTGGATGCGGGCCGGCGAGCTGCGGGCCCTGCTCGCCCCGGTGGTGGCCGGTACCGGGGCCGCCGCCGACCCGGACATCGCCGCCGCCCGCCGCTTCCTGCGCGGTCTGGACGCCAGCCTGGACGCCGCCCCCGGGCCCGGCGTGGTCGGCGCCCCCGCGCCCGCCGCCCCGCGCGGGCGCCGCGGCCCGGCCGCGCTGACCGACCGGATCACCCGCCGGCTGCTCCGCGCCTGCCGGGCGCACTCCGCCGAACTCGAGCGGGCCGTCGCCGGCTGGGCCTCCGAGCAGGCCCGGGCGGTCGACTACGGCCTGCGGATCGCCGCCCAGGAGCAGGTCGGCCTGGCCTACGCCGGCTGGGACCGGCTGCTCACCCGGGTCGCGCTGCCCGCCTGGCGGCTCGGCCGGCACCCCGCGCACCTCAACGCCGGGGTGGTCGCCGCGCTCACCGAGCTGTCCCGGCGCGACCGGCTGGCCGACGGGTACGGCAGCCGCCTCGGCGACCGCCCCGCCTGCGACCTGCTGGAGGAGCCGGGCACGGTGGACGAGGCGGTCTCGCTGCTCGCCGCCGAGCTGTTCTTCGGCCGCCCCGCCTCCGGCGCCTGGCGCGAGGTCGAGTGGACCGACTACCCGGCCGAGGTGGTGGACGCCGGCTGGCGGGCCCGCGCCACCGCGCTGCAGTCCGCGCTGGACCGGCTGGCCCCGCAGGCCCGCCCCGGCGCCCCAACGGTGACCAGGCTGCTCGGCCGGCTCGCCGAGGGCGGCGGCGAGCAGCTGGCGGCCGCGCTCACCGCCGAGCTGGCCCGGACCACGGCGCCCGCCCCGCTGCTCGAACCCGTCCGCACCGGGCGGGACCTGCTGGTCGACCACGTCACCGCGATGGTCTGCTGCGCCGCCGTCGACACCGCCGGGGCCACCCCGGGCCTGGACTGGCTGGACGGGCCGGTGCTGCTGATCGGCGGGGTGCGCCGCACCGATCTGGCCGGGCCGATCGCCCAGGCCGTCGAGCAGGGCCAGGACGGCCCGCTGCGGGCCTGGCTGGACGCCGCCGACGTCCGGCTGGAGAAGCCGGTCCGACTCTGAGCCCGGAGGGCGCTCGCTACCGGGGCTCGCGCCCCCGGGCCGGTCACCGGCGGCAGGTCTTCGCAGGCCGGAGCCCCTCCACCGGCGGACCGGAAGATTCCCGGACACCAGTTGCTACCGATGGGTGACGCAGCGCCAGCACTCTGTGGTGTATTTGACCGCACGCACATCCGGGAGGCACATGCCGACCGGCGGAGGGTGCACCTTGTGGGAGGGGCGCGTGGGGACGGAACTCAACCGCCGCTGGGAGTCCGGAACGCACGCGTACAGCGTCTCCGACCCCTTCGGCCAGGGCCCGCTGCCCTGGCTCCGCAGCCCGGACCAGTACCTGGCCGGGGCCGAGGGCGCCGTCCCCTGGTACGTCTCGGTGGACGCACCGGGCCAGCAGCCGCTGGCCGGCGGCGCCAGACCGAAGCCGCCGGTCGGCACCCCGCAGGGCGCCAACGACGTGGTCCAGCAGATCAAGGGGTTCGCCTCGGCGGGCGTGGTCCGCCCCGGCGGCTCGGTGGACTTCCGGGTCACCGTCAACCCGCCCCGCGAGTTCACCGTCGACGTCTACCGGATCGGCCACTACGGCGGCGACGGTGCCCACCACATGACGTCCAGCCCGCTGATCGCCGGACTGGCCCAGCCGGCCCCGCTGGTGGCCGGGCGGACGGTCTCCTGCCACCACTGGTGGCACTCCTGGCGGCTGCAGATCCCGACCCACTGGCGCCCCGGCGCCTACGTCGCCGTCCTGACCACCGCGGACATGCTGCACCGCAGCCACATCCCGTTCACCGTGCGGGACTTCGAGGACCAGGCGCACGCCGCCGAGCTGCTCCTGGTGATCCCGGACGTGACCTGGCAGGCCTACAACCTCTTCCCCGAGGACGGCCGCAGCGGCGCCAGCCTGTACCACGCCTGGGACGACCGGGGCCGGCTGGTCGGCGAGCGGGAGGCGGCCGTCACCGTCTCCTTCGACCGCCCGCACGCCACCGCGGGCCTGCCGCTGCACGTCGGCCACGCCTACGACTTCATCCGCTGGGCCGAGCGCTACGGCTACGACCTCTCCTACGCCACCGCCACCGACCTGCACGCCGGCCTGGTCGACCCGGCCCGGCACCGGGCGCTGGTCTTCCCCGGCCACGACGAGTACTGGTCGGAGCCGATGCGCCGGACGGTCGAGCGGGCCCGCGACGGCGGCACCTCGCTGGTCTTCCTCTCCGCCAACACCATGTACTGGCGGGTCGAGCTGAGCCCCGCGCCGTCCGGCGAGCCCAACCGGCTGCTCAACTGCCGCAAGCGGCAGAAGGTCGAGCCCGGCAGCCCGGCCACCGGGGTGGGCGGCGCCGCCAGCGCGCTCTGGCGGGACGCCGGCGAACCGGAGCAGCACCTGCTCGGCCTGCAGTACTCCGGCCGGGTCGCCTCCCCCGTCCCGCTCGTCGCCCGGCACACCGCGCACTGGCTCTGGGACGGCACCGGCGTCCAGGAGGGCGACGAGCTGCCCGGGCTGGTCGCCGGCGAGGCCGACCGGTACTACCCCAAGGTGGCGCTGCCCCGGCACACCGAGCGGGTGCTGCTCGCGCACTCCCCGTACCGGGACCTCGCCGGCCGCACCCGGTACCAGGAGACCTCGCTGTACCGGGCGCCGAGCGGCGCGTACGTCTTCGCCGCCGGGACGTTCGCGTGGTCGCCCGCGCTGGACCGGCCCGGACTCACCGACGAGCGGATCCAGCGGGCCACCGCCAACCTGCTGGACCGCCTCTGCAAGAACGCCTGAGGGCGCCCGGCCGGGGCCCCGACGGGCGTTCGTGACAGACTCGGGTCCACTGACCTCCCCTTTCGCGCCGCACGCCCGCGAACGACCCCTGAGGACTGAGACAACCTTGAGCGGATTTGTCACCAAGCCCGAGCCGGTCCAGGTGCCCGGCCTGGTCCACCTGCACACCGGCAAGGTGCGCGACCTCTACCGCGCCGAGTCGGGCGACCTCGTGATGGTCGCCAGCGACCGCATGTCGGCCCACGACTGGGTCCTGCCCAACGAGATCCCCGACAAGGGCCGCATCCTCACCCAGCTCTCGCTGTGGTGGTTCGAGCGGATCGCCGACATCGTGCCCAACCACGTGATCTCCACCGAGGTCCCGGCCGGCGCCCCCGCCGACTGGAAGGGCCGCACGCTGGTCTGCCGCAGCCTGGAGATGATCCCGGTCGAGTGCGTGGCCCGCGGCTACCTGGCCGGCTCCGGCCTGACGGAGTACGAGGCGGACCGCACGGTCTGCGGCATCGCGCTGCCCGAGGGCCTGGTGAACAGCTCCGAGCTGCCCGCCCCGATCTACACCCCCGCCCTCAAGGCCGACGTCGGCGAGCACGACGAGAACGTCTCCTACGAGGAGACCGCCCGCCGGATCGGCGCGGAACTCGCCTCCCAGCTGCGCCGCACCACCCTGGACGTCTACGCCCGGGCCCGGGACATCGCCCGGTCGCGCGGCATCATCCTGGCGGACACCAAGTTCGAGTTCGGCCTGGCCGACGGCGAGCTGGTGATCGGCGACGAGGTGCTCACCCCGGACTCCTCCCGCTTCTGGCCCGCCGACGAGTGGCAGCCCGGCCGCTCGCAGCCGTCCTTCGACAAGCAGCTCATCCGCGACTGGCTGGTCTCGCCGGCCTCCGGCTGGGACCGCGCCAGTGAGCTGCCGCCGCCGGAGCTCCCGGCCGAGGTCGTCGAGCAGACCAGGGCCAAGTACATCGAGGTCTACGAGCGGCTGACCAGTACCTCCTGGGCCTAGGGGGTAGCCGTCCGCGCGGGCACGGCCGGGTCCTCAGATCCAGCCGTGCTCGCGCGCGATCCGCACCGCCGCGTGGCGGTTCTCGGCGCCCAGCTTGCCGGCGGCCGAGGAGAGGTAGTTGCGGACGGTGCCCTGGGAGAGTGCCGCGCGCTCGGCGATCCCGGCGATCGAGGTGCCGTCGGCGGCCAGTTCGAGGACGTCGGTCTCGCGCGGGGTCAGCGGGGTCTCGCCCGCGCTGATCGCGTCCGCCGCCAGCTCCGGGTCCACGTAGCGGCCGCCCGCGCGCACCGTGCGGATGATCCCGGCGAGGTCCGCCGCCGAGACGGTCTTCGGCAGGAAGCCCCGCACGCCGACCTCCAGCGCCCGCTTCAGGTAGCCGGGTCGGCCGTGCCCGGTGACGATCATGGAGCGGCAGTCCGGCAGCAGTCGGCGCAGTTCGGTGGCCACCTCGATGCCGTCCAGCCCGGGCATCTGGAGGTCCAGCACCGCGATGTCCGGGCGGTGCGCCTGCGCCATCGCCACCGCCTCCGGGCCGGAGGCGGCCTGAGCGACCACGGTGATGTCGTCCTCCAGGGAGAGCAGCGCGGCCAGCGCCCCCCGGATCAGGTGCTCGTCGTCCGCGAGCAGCACGCGCACGGGGTCGGTCTCGGTCATCGGGGCCTTCTTCCGGACGGGAGCGGTGCGGTGGCGGACGGGGGCCGGAGCGGGACGCTGGCGAGCACCCGGAACCGGCCCGGCCCGGCCTCCGGGAGGGTCAGCTCGCCGTCGTGGGCGGCGAGGCGCTCGCGCAGCCCGTGCAGGCCCGTCCCGCTGCCCTGGGACGGGATCGGCACGGCCGGCACCCCGTCATTCTCCAGCTCCAGCACCACCCGGCCGTCCTCGCGGCGCAGCCGGATCGAGCAGTGCGCGGCCTCGCTGTGGCGCAGCGTGTTGGTGGTGGCCTCGCGGATCACCCAGCCGAGCACCGACTGCACCGGCAGCGGCAGTTCGTGCGGCTCCTCGCCCAGGTCGATCTCGCAGGCCACGTCGGCGGCGCGCAGCACGGCGCGGGCGCCGATCGCCTCGGCGTGCAGGTCCGCTGTGCGGTAGCCGCGGACGACGTCGCGGACCTCGCGCTGGGACTCCTGGGCGATCCGCTGCACCTCGGCCATCTGGTCGGCGGCCTCCGGCCGGCCGCGGCGGGCCAGTTGGGCGGCGAGTTCGCTCTTCAGCGCGATGGTGGTGAGGTTGCGGCCCATCACGTCGTGCAGGTCCCGGGAGAACCGCAGCCGCTCCTCGGCCACGGCCAGCCTGGACTGGGCCTCGCGGGCGGCGTCCAGCTCCCAGACCACGGACTGCAGCCAGGCGAAGCTGCGGCAGCTGGACCCGACGCAGGTGAGCGCGATCAGGTTGCCGACCAGCAGACCGGCCGTGGTCGCGCCGTCGAGCCCGGCGAGCAGGGCCGCGGGGGCGACCAGGAGCTGGGCCGTCACCCCGGTGAGGCAGGCCCGGCGCACCGGCAGGCCGACGCTCACCGGGCAGAAGGCGGCGGCCAGCAGGAGGGAGACGACCACGACGGTGAACGGCGGTGCGCCCGGGCTGTCCGGTCCGCCGTCGGCCGGGCCGAGTAGCAGGATCGCCCAGGAGCCGGCGATCGTCACGACGCCGAGGGTGAGGAGCCGGCGCAGGTGGTCGGTCGGCCGGTTCAGGTAGTGGTCGAGCGAGGCGCGCAGGGCCCGCAGGGTCAGCAGGGTGGTGGCCAGGCCGACGACCACGCTGACCTGGGCGCTGCCGCGGGTGTCCTCCCGGCCGGTGGGGGCGGCGATGGCCAGCACGATCATCGGGAGCAGGATCAGCGGGATGAAGTAGAGCGACCAGCGGAGGTACAGCTCGGTGCGCTGGGGTTTGCTGGACCCCTTCCAGCGCCGTCTCGGCGTCAGGACGCTCATCTCTCCCGCTCCCCCTTCGATCATGATCGTGCTGTGCCCTTCCTATCAGGTGGGGAGCGGGCGCCGGGGCGGGCCGGCTCCGGTCAGCGGCGGGGCTCCCAGCGGAACCAGCGGACGGCGCCCCAGGCGGCCAGGGCGAGCCAGACCATGCCGGTGACCAGGTGCGGGGCGGCGGGGGACCAGGTGCCGGCGAAGCCGGTGGCGGCGGCGGAGCCGTCGGTGCCGAACCAGCCGAGGCGGATCAGCTGGAAGGCCGGGGTGGTCGGGAGCAGCCGGCAGACGTCGGCCATCCGGTCGGGCATGACCTCCAGCGGGATGAACAGGCCGGAGCCGAACTGGGAGACCAGCAGGACCGGCATGGTGGTGATGCCGGCGCTCTCGACCGTCCTGGTGAAGGCGCTGGAGAGGGCGGCCAGCGCCATCAGGGTGCCGATCACCAGGACCAGCCCGGCGGCCATCAGCAGCGGGTTGACCGGCGCGCTGAGGTCCAGGGCGACGCCGCCGCCGACGGCGACCACGAGGCACATCAGCAGGGCCAGGGCGACCGAGGGCACCGCGGTGCCGGCCAGGATCTCGACGTCCCGCGCCTCGCCGGTGCGCAGCCGCTTGAGCACCAGCTCGCCGCGGCGGGCCACGTAGGCGGCGGTCAGGTTGTAGTAGACGACGAAGGCGAGCACCATCCCGATCGCCCCGTTGACCAGCAGCGAGTCGACGTCGAGGCCGGGGTGGGTCTCGGCCTGCTGTTCGAGCACGCCCCGCAGGGCGCCGATGAGCATCAGCGGCAGCAGCAGGGCCGTGAACATCGCGGTCCGGTTGCGCAGCAGCAGGGTGGCCTCGGCCCGGCCGAGGGCGAGCAGCCGGCGGACGGCGGTGGTCCGCGGGCCGGCGGCGGGACGGGCGGTGGCGGTGGTCATCGGGAGAGTCCCATCAGGCGGCGGAGGGTGGTGGGGGCGGCCGGGGCGTCGGCCGGGGGCTGGTGCGCGGCCTCGGAGGCGATGGCGAGGAAGGCCTCCTCCAGCGAGGCGCTGCGGGCGTCGAGGGCGCCGAGCGCGATGCCGTGCCGGGCGGCCCAGCCGAGCAGGTCGGTGAGGGTGGCCTGGAGCTGCCCGGTCTGCACGGTGATCCGGCGGCCGTCGGCGACCAGGGTGGCCCCGGTCAGCGGCGGGAGCGAGGCTCCGGTGAACTCCGGGAGCTCGAAGGAGATCCGGGCGGGCCGGCCGGCGATGACCTCGGCGACGGTTCCGGTGGTGACGATCCGGCCGCGGTGCATGATCGCCAGGCGGTCGGCCAGCTCCTCGGCCTCCTCCAGGTAGTGCGTGGTGAGCAGCACGGTGGTGCCCTGGGCGCGCAGGTCGCGGACCAGCCGCCAGACGGCGGCCCGGGCCTCGGGGTCGAGGCCGGTGCTCGGCTCGTCCAGGAAGAGCACCTCGGGCCGGCCGAGCAGGGCCATCGCGAGGTCGAGCCGGCGCCGCTCGCCGCCGGACAGCTGCTTGACCCGGACGCCCCGGCGGTCGGCGAGGCCGACCAGCTCCAGCGCCTCCTCCAGCGGGCGGGCGCCGCTGGTCATCCCGGCCCAGCTGCGGCCGGTCTCGGCGACGGTGAGGTCGCCGGGGAAGCCGCCCTCCTGGAGCATGATGCCGATCCGGGGGCGGAGCGCGGCGCGCTCGCGGTAGGGGTCGTGGCCGAGCACCCGGACCGTACCGGCGGTGGGGGCGGCGAGGCCCTCGATCAGCTCCATGGCGGAGGTCTTGCCGGCCCCGTTGGTACCGAGCAGAGCGAAGAGCTCACCGCGGCCGACGGTCAGGTCGACCCCGCGCACGGCGTGGAAGTCGGTGGCGCCGGAGCCGTAGTGGCGGTGGAGGTCGGTGACCTCGATCACAGGGTCGCTCGCGGTGCGCGGCTGGCTCGTTTCCATGGCTCAAGCCTTCCGCCGCCGGGGCGCCCCGGGCAGTGCGGGCTCTCATGAGAAGGCGGTGCGGATCCACGGGTCGGCGGTGACAAATGTCATCGGCGCTCCGGCGGCGGGGCGGGCCGGGAATGCGGGGACGGCTGCTCGGGCGGGGCCCGGCACAACCGCGGGGAATGCCGAAGGGCCCCCTCGATCGAGGGGGCCCTTCGTACTGGAGCGGACGACGAGATTCGAACTCGCGACCCTCACCTTGGCAAGGTGATGCTCTACCAACTGAGCCACGTCCGCAGGTCAAGATATTGAGTTGTGCTGTGCTCGCGCACTGCGAGCGGACGACGAGATTCGAACTCGCGACCCTCACCTTGGCAAGGTGATGCTCTACCAACTGAGCCACGTCCGCACGGTGCCTGGTGGGGCACCGGCCGCCTCTTCGGATCTCTCCGTTGCGGCGACGAGGAATACTCTACCCCATCGGTCGGGGTGGTCGCCCCACCCTTTCGGGGCAGGTGGGACGACCGGGTCCGGCGGGGTCAGTTCGCCTCGGCGAACGCCTCGTACACGTGCTTGGGGATGCGCCCCCGGGCGGGCAGCTCCATGCCGCGCGACTGGGCCCAGGCGCGCACGGCGGCCGGGTCCGGGGTGAGCGCGGTGCGGCGGAAGGACTTACCGGTACGGCTCTGGCGGCGGCCGGCCGCGACGAACGGAGCGAGGGCCTCCCGCAGCTTTTCCGCGTTGTCCAGGGACAGGTCGATCTCGTACGACTTCCCGTCGACGCCGAAGTGGACGGTTTCCGCGGCTGCGCCGCCGTCCAGGTCGTCGGAGAGCGTGACGACTACACGCTGAGCCATGGGTGTCAATCCTCTCGGGCAATTCGGCCGAAGGGCGCGGGGTGCGCTCCCGTGGCCTGATGTGCACCACTCGCGCAAGCGCATACGGGCAGGCCCGATGGCGTGCCGGATACGCAGCACTTGCCGCGACAGGTGGCCCTATTCTGCACCCGAAGCGGGTCGAAATCGAAGAGTCCGGCTTTCTTTTCCGTATATTCACGTGTCTTCGGCGGGTGCCGGATACCCGGTGCACTCGGCTGGCCGATCTGTCCGGAGTGCCGGTATTCGGGTGCTCTTCGGCCGTTCTCGCTCGGGCCGTCGAATCCGGTGAAAAGGGGTGCCCGCCGGGGGGTGTCGGGGAGTCGGAGCCCTTGTGGCGTAAGGGTCGTGGGTCTACGCGCGTCACCCTCCCCGGCCAGCAAAGTCGCCCGAAACCCCCGGTAGTCTGGAGTTCCCCCGCCTTCACGAAGACACCACCGGGAGTGCCAGTGGCACGCGTCGTAGTCGACGTCATGCTCAAGCCGGAGATCCTCGACCCCCAGGGACAGGCGGTGCAACGCGCACTGCCCCGTCTCGGATTCGCCGGGATCGCCGACGTCCGCCAGGGCAAGCGCTTCGAGCTGGAGCTGGAGGGCCCGGTCGACGACGCCGCGCTCGCCCGTATCCGCGAAGCAGCCGAGACCTTTCTCGCCAACACCGTGATCGAGGACTTCACCGTCCGCGTCGAGGAGGAGGGCAAGTGACCACCCGAGTCGGCGTCGTCACTTTCCCTGGTTCCCTCGACGACCGCGACGCCCAGCGCGCGGTCCGCCTGGCCGGCGCGGAGCCGGTCGCCCTCTGGCACCGTGACAAGGATCTCCACCAGGTCGACGCCGTCGTCCTGCCCGGCGGATTCAGTTACGGCGACTATCTGCGCTGCGGCGCCATCTCCCGCTTCTCGCCGGTGATGGACACCATCATCGAGCAGGCGAAGCTGGGAATGCCGGTTCTCGGTATCTGCAACGGCTTCCAGGTGCTGTGCGAATCGCACCTGCTGCCCGGCGCGCTCACCCGCAACGACTCGCTGCACTTCGTCTGCCGCGACCAGAAGCTGCGGATCGAGAACGCCGGCACCGCCTGGACCCGGGATTACTCGGCCGGCCAGGAAATCGTCGTCCCGCTGAAGAACGGCGAGGGCCGGTTCGTCGCCGACGAGCACGTCCTGGACGCGCTGGAGGCCGAGGGCCGGGTGGTCGCCCGCTACGTCGACGTCAACCCGAACGGTTCGTACCGCGACATCGCCGGCATCACCAACGCCGCCGGCAATGTCGTCGGTCTGATGCCGCACCCGGAGCACGCCGTGGAGCCGCTCACCGGTCCGAGCACCGAGGGCCTGGGCTTCTTCACTTCCGTCCTGAAGCAGCTGGTGAACGCCTGATGAGCCTCGACACCGTCAAGAACGCCGAGCAGACCCCGGACTCCGCCCAGCCGTGGTCCGAACTCGGCCTCAAGGAGGACGAGTACGCCCGCATCCGCGAGATCCTCGGCCGCCGCCCGACCGGCGCCGAGCTCGCGATGTACTCGGTCATGTGGTCGGAGCACTGCTCCTACAAGAGCTCCAAGGTGCACCTGAAGCAGTTCGGCGAGAAGGTTCCGCCGAACGACGCGATGCTCGTCGGCATCGGCGAGAACGCCGGTGTGGTCGACGTCGGCCAGGGCTACGCGGTCACCTTCAAGGTCGAGTCGCACAACCACCCCTCGTACATCGAGCCGTACCAGGGCGCGGCCACCGGCATCGGCGGCATCGTGCGCGACATCCTCGCGATGGGCGCCCGCCCGGTCGCCGTGATGGACCCGCTGCGGTTCGGCGCCGCCGACCACCCGGACACCCGGCGCGTGCTGCCCGGGATCGTCGCGGGCATCGGCGGCTACGGCAACTGCCTGGGCCTGCCCAACATCGGCGGCGAGGTCGTCTTCGACTCCTGCTACCAGGGCAACCCGCTGGTCAACGCGCTCTGCGTGGGCGTGATGAAGCACGAGGACATCCACCTCGCGCAGGCCTCCGGCGCCGGCAACAAGGTCATCCTGTACGGAGCCCGCACCGGTGGCGACGGCATCGGCGGCGTCTCGGTGCTCGCCTCGGAGACCTTCGACGCGACCGGGCCCGCCAAGCGCCCGGCCGTCCAGGTCGGTGACCCGTTCCAGGAGAAGCTCCTCATCGAGTGCACCCTGGAGATCTTCTCCGAGAAGCTCGTCAAGGGCATCCAGGACCTCGGCGGCGCCGGTCTCTCCTGCGCCACCTCCGAGCTGGCCTCGGCCGGTTCGGGCGGCATGCGGATCGAGCTCGACACCGTGCCGCTGCGCGACAAGACGCTCTCGCCGGAGGAGATCCTCATGAGCGAGTCGCAGGAGCGCATGTGCGCCATCGTCGAGCCCGGCAAGGTCGACCGCTTCCTGGAGATCTGCGAGAAGTGGGACGTCATCGCCACCGTCATCGGTGAGGTGACGGAGGGCGAGCGGCTGGAGATCTACTGGCACGGCGAGCTGGTGGTCGACGTGCCGCCGCGCACCGTCGCCCACGAGGGCCCGACCTACCAGCGCCCGTACGCCCGCCCGAGCTGGCAGGACGCGCTGCAGGCCGACGCCCCGAGTGCCGAGCGGCTCGCCCGCCCGACCACCGGCGAGGGCCTGAAGGCCGACCTGCTCAAGGTCGCCGGCAGCCCGAACCAGGCCTCCAAGTCCTGGATCACCGACCAGTACGACCGCTACGTGCTCGGCAACACCGTCCTCTCGGTGCCCGAGGACTCCGGCATGATCCGGATCGACGAGGAGACCAACCTCGGCGTCTCGGTCGCCACCGACGGCAACGGCCGCTACACCAAGCTGGACCCGTACACCGGCGCCCAGCTGGCCCTCGCCGAGGCGTACCGCAACGTCGCCGCCGGCGGTGCCAAGCCGCTCGCGATCTCCGACTGCCTCAACTTCGGCTCCCCCGAGGACCCGGACGTGATGTGGCAGTTCGCCGAGGCCACCCGCGGCCTGGCCGACGCCTGCCTGGCGCTCGGCACCCCGGTCACCGGCGGCAACGTCTCGCTGTACAACCAGACCGGCGAGACCGCCATCCACCCGACCCCCGTGGTCGCGGTGCTCGGCGTGATCGACGACGTCACCCGCCGCACCCCGATCGGCTTCGCCGAGGAGGGCCAGCTGCTCTACCTGCTCGGTGACACCGAGGACGAGCTGGGTGGCTCGGCCTGGACGCAGGTGGTCCACGACCACCTCGGCGGCCTGCCGCCCAAGGTCGACCTGGACCGCGAGAAGCTGCTCGGCGACATCCTGATCGCCGCCTCGCGCGACGGCATGATCGACGCCGCGCACGACCTCTCCGACGGCGGCCTGGGCCAGGCCCTCGTGGAGAGCTGCCTCAAGGGCGGCCACGGCGCCCGGATCATCGTGCCCGAGGGCCAGGACCCGTTCGTGTTCCTGTTCTCCGAGTCGGCCGGCCGCGCGGTCGTCGCGGTGCCGCGCAGCGAGGAGCTCCGGTTCAACGACATGTGCACCGCGCGTGGCCTGCCGGCCACCCGGATCGGTGTGGTCGACGGTGATGTCCTGGACGTCCAGGGCCAGTTCACCGTCTCGCTGGCCGAGCTGAAGGACGCCCACACCGGCGTCATCGAGGCCCTGCTCGCCTGATCCGCGTGCTCCGAGGGGCGGACGGTTCCACGGAACCGTCCGCCCCTCGGCGTATGTTGGGGCGCATGCCCGCCAAGTCCCGTACGTACCAGCCCGCCAAGGTCCAGGCCGCGCTGGTGGAGCAGACCACAGCGCTGCGCGACACCGTCCGGGCGCTCTGCGCCCGCCCGGACGCCGCCGACCTGCTCGCCCGGCCCACCCGGCTGGGCACGTGGACGGTGCGCGAGCTGATCGCCCACCTCGGCGTCCAGGTCGACTGGGTGCCCGCACACCTGGACGACCCGCTGGAGGGCCGGCCGCCGCTGGACCTGCCGCAGTGGGTGCGGCGGGTCGGTACGCTCGCCCCGCTGCTGGACGAGCAGGCCAGGACGCGGGCGGCGGGGGAGTACGGCGGGGACCCGGCCTCGGTGGCGGAGGCCTTCGGGCGGGCGGCCGACGGGCTGATCGCCGTCCTGGCGGACGCCGGCACGGCCGACCCGGGCCGGCGGTTCGAGATCCGGCTGGGCTCGATGACGCTCACCGACATGCTGGTGACCAGGCTGGTGGAGACGGTGGTGCACGCCGACGACCTGGCCGACGCGGTGGGCACGGCGGCCTTCCCGCACGCCCGGCAGGCGCTGGCCGCCGTCACCCGGCTGCTGGCCGACGCCCTCGCCGACCAGGCGCCCGGCGGCGCGGTCGAGCTGCGGATCCCGCCGTACGCCGTGGTGCAGGCCGTCGAGGGCCCCCGGCACACCCGGGGCACCCCGCCGAACGTGGTCGAGACCGACCCGCTGACCTGGATCCGGCTTGCCACCGGCCGGACGGACTGGGACGCCGCGGTGGAGGCCGCCGCGCTCTCGGCCAGCGGTGAGCGCAGCGACCTGCGGGCCCATCTGCCGGTCCTCGGGTAGGACGCCCGGGACCGGCCGGGGCCCTACGGGCGCAGCTGGGCGGCGAGCCGCTCGGTGGCCTTGCGGAGCGCCTCCCCGGTCAGGGCCTGCTCCGGCCCGGCGTCCGAGGAGCTCTGGGAGAGGGTGAGCGCGATGTCGCCCTTGCCGTTGGCCGCGACCCGGGCGACGCCCACCGACTCCGCGCCCGGGGTGAGCTTGGTCTGGCCGGCCGTCGGCTGCGCTTCGGCGAACCGGGTCAGCTGGTCGACGCCGATGCCCCCGGCCTTCTGGATGTACGGCAGCATCATGTTGATCGCGACCCCGTTCTCCGGGACGGCCAGCAGGTCGATCTGGACCGGGGCCGAGCCGACCGTGTAGGCGCAGGTCACCCAGGCGGTCGGGGGAGTGGCCGGGACCGAGGCCATCGAGGGCGGCGCGGAGAAGCCGGAGGGCCAGGGCTCGGCCGGCCTGCCGTTGCCGAGGTCGGTGGTGACCGCCGGCCCGCCGTTGGACCCGGGGGTCACCGGGCGGTCGATCCCGGCCGCCTTCAGCGCCGCCGGGAGGTCCAGACCGAACGGGCACGGGCCGGTCCCGGCGAGCCCCTGGGCGGTCGACCGGACGTGGTCGTAGGAGAGGCTGCCGGTGCCGGTGACGCCTCCGGAGGAGGAACAGGCGGCCGTGCCGAGGAGGATACCGGCGGTGCCGGCCACGGTGAGGAGGCGGCGGCGCCCTGCTGCGGTGCGGTCTGCGGTCATGCGATCAGCCTAGAACGGCCTTGTACCGGTGGGTCGGTGAACGGGTATCGGATCCGTTCCGACGTGGGCGGGCTCCGGGCGGGCTCCGGTCGGGCGCGCTCTCCGGGCGCTCGGCCTGCCGCTCAGGACCTGCGGCTCAGAGCACCGACGGGCCGCTGAGGTAGCTGCCGTCCGCCGAGTACGGCCAGGCGTTGGGTTCGCAGCCCTTGAGGCCGTAGATCTGCTGCATCATCGCGGGCGCCGGCTTGCCCTTGCCCGGGCAGGTCTCGTGCCCGTGGCCGATCCGGTGGCCGACCTCGTGGTTGACGATCAGTGCCCGGTACTCGTCGATCGGTCCGCTGAACTGGGGTGAACCGGTGTTCCAGCGCTTGACGTTGACCAGCACCTGGTTGCCGACGTTGCAGTTCACCTCGCCGTGGGTGTCCAGTCCGGCGGCCCCGCAGATCCGGTCCACGGCGGCCGGCGACGCGATCTTCACGGTGAAGTCGTAGGCACCGCTCGACACCAGCTGGAAGCCGTTCCTGCGGTCGTTGGTCCAGCCCCGGGGGTCGGCGAGGATGCTCTGGACCTGGGCGGCGGCCGCGGCCGGGTCGATCCCGATGCCGTCCTCGACCTCGACCCGGTAGCGGCGGACGGTGCCCTTGCCGACCGCCGCGGCCGCGCCCGGGGCGACGGTGAAGGTGCCCGCGCCCTGGGCCGGGCCCGGGTCCGGGGTGCCCGGCGAGGACGGTCCGGGCGTCGGACCGGGAGCCGGTGGCGGGGGCGAGCTCGGGGTGGGCGCCGGGGTCGGGGTCAGGGCCGGGGCGGCGGGCGCGGCGGCGGGCGGGGTGCTCGCCTCGGGCGGGGCGATCCGGCCCTGCGCGGTCGGCCCGGTGGTCGGTCGCGGCTCGGGGCGGTCGAGCATGAGCAGTGCCCCGCCGAGGACGGCCAGCGCCGCCACCAGCGCGGTGATCATGCCGGGGCGGATCCGGCGGCGCCTGCGCCGGCCACCGGTGGCGCGGGCGCGGGGGCGGCCGGTGCGGGAGCCGCCGGTGCGTTCGCCGGCCGGGCCGGAGCTGCGCGCGCGGGAGCGGCGTCGGTCGGGTCTGGCTGCGGGCACGTCTGGGCTTCCTGTCGGACCTGTGGGGTCGCCAAAGCCGTTCGAACCTCTGTGCGCCCCCCTCGCACGGACCACCCTGACACGGAGACCCGACGGCTGTCCACGTACCGGATACGCGTCCCGGCATGCGGCCGCCCCCGTACGGGCCGGAGGGCGCGTACGGGGGCGGCCGGGCCGGGCGGGTCGGCCCGGGGCGCTACCTGGGGGCGGGCGGGTCAGCCCAGCGTGGCGGCGGCGGTCGGCGAGCTGTCCCGGAGGAACTGGGCGCAGCGCTCGGCCTCCTCCTTCTCGTCGATGGCGGCGGCGGCCCGGCCGAGGCCGTGCAGCGCCCGCAGGAAGCCGCGGTTCGGCTCGTGCTCCCACGGCACCGGGCCATGGCCCTTCCAGCCCGCCCGGCGCAGCGAGTCCAGCCCGCGGTGGTAGCCGGTGCGGGCGTACGCGTAGGACTCGACGGTGCGGCCGGCGGCGAAGGCGTCGTCGGCGAGCTGAGCCCAGGCCAGCGAGGAGGTCGGGTACTTCGCCGCGACCTCGGCCGGGGAGGCGCCGCCGGCCAGCAGCTCCAGAGGAGCGGGCTCGGCGGGGAGGTGCGTCGGGGGCGGACCCCCGAGGAGGTTCTGGTGAATGCTCATGGCCCCCAGTGAACCACTGGGGGCCATGAGCCGGGGACCGGCCCGGGGAAAGCGCCGGGACTCCGGTGGTGCCTCGCGTCGGGCGGGTGCCCTGCTCCGGGCGGGTGCCCTGCTTCGGGCCCGCCTTACTTCGGGCGGGTGCCTTACTTCAGGCGGGTGCCGGCCGAGCGCAGCTGCTGGGCGGCCTCCAGCACGCGGGCGGCCATGCCGGCCTCGGCCAGCTTGCCCCAGGTGCGCGGGTCGTAGGTGTTCTTCTTGCCGACCTCGCCGTCGACCTTCAGCACACCGTCGTAGTTGCGGAACATGTGGTCCACGACCGGACGGGTGAAGGCGTACTGGGTGTCGGTGTCCAGGTTCATCTTCACGACGCCGTTCTCCAGCGCGGTGGCGATCTCCTCGGCGGTGGAGCCCGAGCCGCCGTGGAAGACGAAGTCGAACGGGTCGGTCTTGCCGTACTGCTTGCCGATCGCGTCCTGCAGCTCGCGCAGCAGCTCCGGCTTCAGGACGACGTTGCCCGGCTTGTAGACGCCGTGCACGTTGCCGAACGAGGCGGCCAGCAGGTAGCGGCCCTTCTCGCCCAGGCCCAGCGCCTCGGCGGTGCGGACCGCGTCGTTGACGGTGGTGTACAGCTCGTCGTTGATCTCGTGCGTGACACCGTCCTCCTCGCCGCCGGTCGGGGTGATCTCGACCTCAAGGATGATCTTGGCGGCGACGGCCTGGGCAAGCAGCTCCTCGGCGATGGACAGGTTGTCGTTCAGGGTCTCGGCGGAGCCGTCCCACATGTGCGACTGGAACAGCGGGTTGAGGCCCTTGGCCACGCGCTCGGCGGAGATCGCCAGCAGCGGGCGGACGTAGCCGTCCAGCTTGTCCTTGGGGCAGTGGTCGGTGTGCAGCGCGACGGTGATGTCGTACTTGGCGGCGACCACGTGCGCGAACTCGGCGAGCGCGACGGCGCCGGTCACCATGTCCTTGTTGTGCTGACCCCCCAGGAACTCCGCACCACCGGTCGAGATCTGGATGATGCCGTCGCTCTCGGCCTCGGCGAAGCCGCGCAGCGCGGCGTGCAGGGTCTGGGACGAGGTGACGTTGATGGCCGGGTAGGCGAACTTGCCCGCCTTGGCCCGGTCGAGCATCTCGTTGTAGACCTCGGGAGTTGCGATGGGCATGCGAATCCGCTCCTGTCGGGTTGCGGCGTACGGACGGTGCTGTCCGACGCTGTGTACGCCTGTTACGACTCCGGGGTACCGGGGCCGACGCGCGGCTCTGCGGGGCGGCCACCAGTACCAAGGTTCGAGGCGGCCACCGCGGTACGACAATGAGGGTGTTGCGACCGCGGTCCGGACGCCGGGAGCCATCTTCCCATCCCGGGCCCCGGCGCCACCATGTGGCCCGCCTGTCGGGACGGCCGCGCACGTGCGACGAAGGGATGACCACCGTCTCGCCCCCCGGGCGGAAGCCCGCGTCAAGACGGGCCCGCTATCCTGCGCCCGTGGACTACAACCAGCTGGCCGTCAACTTGCTCGACGCCAAATCACTGATCTCGTCCCTCGGTGCCATCGGGCTGATCGCGATCATCTTCGCCGAGACCGGCCTGCTGGTCGGGTTCTTCTTCCCGGGCGACTCACTGCTGATCATCGCCGGGGTCGCCTCCTCGAACGCCGCGTCGTCGGTGCTCGGGGAGGGCACGAAGCTGCCGATCGCGGCCCTGCTGATCGGCGCCCCACTGGCCGCCGTCGCGGGTGCCCAGCTCGGGCACCTGATCGGGGTGAAGGTCGGACCGAAGATGTTCGACAAGCCGGAGTCGAAGATCTTCCGGCGCGAGTACGTGCTGAAGGCGGAGGAGTACTTCAACAAGTTCGGGCCCGGCAAGGCCGTGGTGCTGGCCCGCTTCATGCCGATCGTCCGGACCTTCCTGAACCCGGTCGCGGGCACCCTGGAGATGCCGGCCCGGACGTTCTTCCTCTGGAACGTGATCGGCGGCGTGCTGTGGACCGAGTCCATGCTGCTGATCGGCTACTTCTTCGGTGACGCGCTCGCCCCGGTGATCGACAAGTACCTGATCCCCGCGGTGCTGCTGATCGTGCTGCTCTCGGTGTCGCCGATCCTCGTCGAGGTGGTGCGCGAGCGCCGGAAGAAGAAGGCCGGCGGTGCCGAGGCCGCCGACGCCGAGACCGCCCAGGCGGGTGCCGGGCGCCACCGCCGCGGCTGAGCGCCCCACGACGAACGGCCGGGGCCGGGTCCTGTTTCACGTGAAACAGGACC
>NZ_JBHWUI010000076.1:0-40112 GCF_042737525.1 Kitasatospora sp. NPDC059973
CCCCCGGAGCGCCGCTGACCCGCGACGATGCCGGACGGGCCGCCGGACCGGGCGGCGCCGGGGCGGACGCGCCGGGGGGCGCACCGGCCGCCGGCGCCGCCGCCGTCGGCCTGCCGTCGCAGGCTCACTTGTGGGTGGCCACGTCAAGTGCCAGTCTGTGAAAGTCAATTGCCGGACTCAGTGCGTGCACGTCGAGAGCAGGGGTTGTGCGCCGACGTCAGCCGCCGGACCGAGTCAGGGCATGTCCGGAATTCGCGCCCCGCCGGGACGGTCGACCCGCGTCCCGGCGGGACGGTCGGACGAGCCCTGGAGGGAGTGGTCAATGTTCGAAGGGCTTGGGCTGAGCAGCCTCGCCGAGTCCGTGTACCTCGCGATGCTCCAGCACCCGGACGAGAGCCTCGACGTCCTCGCCCGCCGGCTCGACGTGGACCACGCCCAGATCCGGGTCGCGCTCGACGAGCTCACCGGCATCTCGCTGCTCCAGGTGTTCCCGGGCCGGCCCGGGCCAAGAGCCGTCCGGCCGGAGATCGGACTCTCGGCGCTGGTGGCCCGTCAGCAGGCCGAGATGGCCCGCCGGCACCAGCAGATCGAGGAGGGGACGGCCGCGCTGTCCACCCTGCTGGCCGAGCGCGCGGAGAGCCGCCCGGCCGAGACCGAGCCGGGCATCGAGCGGCTGTCCGGCATCGAGGCGATCCGCGACCGGCTGAGCGAACTCGCGCGCAGCTGCGAGTGGGAGGCCAGCTCCTTCATGCCGGGCGGCGCCCAGTCGGAGGAGAACATCAACGCCAGCCGGGCGCTGGACGCCGAGGCGATCGACCGCGGGGTGCGGTTGCGCACGGTCTACCAGGACAGTGTCCGCAACCACCGGCCGACGCTGGAGTACGCCCAGTGGCTCAGCGGGCTCGGCAGCGAGGTGCGCACCACCGCGTCGCTGCCCCTGCGGATGCTGATCGTCGACCGGCGGGTGGCCGTGGTGCCGCTCGACACGGCCGACGAGCAGGGCACCGCGGCGGTCGTGATCTCCAGCGTCGGGATCATCACGGCCCTCACCGCGCTGTTCAACTCGGTCTGGCGGTCCGCGACCGTGCTCGGCGCCGCGCGCCGGCGCGACGACGTCGGGCTCTCCGGCCAGGAGCGCCAGGTGCTCAGGCTGCTGGCCGCGGGGCTGACCGACGAGGCGATCGCCCGGCAGCTGGGCGTCTCGGTCCGCACGGCCCGCCGGGTCGCCTCGGACCTGCACACCAGGCTCGGTGCGCGCAGCAGGTTCCAGGCCGGCGCCCAGGCCGTCTCGCGGGCCTGGATCACCCCGGACGACCTGGAGTAACGCGGTCCCCGGCGGCCTCAGGGCCCCACCTCGGTGGAGCGGACGGCCCAGCTCGGGCAGGTTCCGGCGCCGGCCATGGTCCGGCAGCAGAGCTGCTCGGCCACCCGCGCCGCGTCCAGCAGGTCGCGGGCCTGCACATAGAGGTTGAACACCACGAAGCCCTCGTGCACGTCGATCCGCGCGTGCTGGAGGCAGTCGGTACCGGCCCTGCTGCACAGCAGGTGCCGGTGCAGCTCGCGCGCGGACTGCGGCGCGGCGCCCGGGGTGTCAACCGTGGTCTTGGTCAAGTACATGGGTGGACCCGCTCCCGGCCGGGGCGTGCGGTCCGGTCCGGGGGGCTCGGGCGCCGTCGCGCCCCGGACCCCTTCCGGCCGGCTGGTCAGACCTCACGCGTCGCGTTCTCACGCCGACCCCTTCACGTACGTCGTTGCGAGCCGGTCCCGGGCCGGTTCCGCCGCGCGGTCACCGCGGCTCCGAGGAACCGGAACCGCGGTGGGTGGGCGGCCGGACCGGTACCGGGGGCCGGAGTTCAGGGCCCGGCCCCCGGAGCCGGTCCCCGGGCGGGGGCCGGCTCCCGAAGGACCGTCAGAGGATGATGGGCGGATCCGGGGCCCACCGGGTCAGGGCCCAGCGGACGAGTTGCGGGCCCAGTGCGGCGGCCATCACCGCGAACGCGGCGATCATCGCCCACCGCGTCCCGAAGGCGACGGCCAGGGCGCCGCCGACCGGCACCCCGATCAGGCTGGCGGCCTGCAACAGCACGAAGGCCATCGCCATCACCTGGGCGATCCGGTCCTTCGGCGCCGCGGCCTGCAGGCTGCCGAAGACACTGGCGATCAGCAGCGTCCCCCCGAAGCTGCCCGCGAGTTCCAGCAGCACCAGCCCGGCCATCGCGCTCGGCCCGGCGGCGGCGAACGGCAGCAGGGCCAGCGAGAGCAGGCTGACGGCGGTGCCCAGGGCGAGCGTGCGGCCCGACCCGAACCGCTTCTGCGCGCGGCCGACGAGCATGCCGCCGGTCACCCCGCCGACCGCGCCGAGTGCCAGCAGCGAGCCGATCAGCGACGGGCCCATGTGCACCGCGTGCACGAGGAAGAGCACGAGCACCGGCTGGGTGACCCCGTTGACGAAGGACACCGTGACTACCGCCCGGACCCCGGACTGCCGGCCCATCGCGAGGGCGAGGCGGACGTTGGCGGCGGCGCCGAGCCGCTGCTTCCAGGTCGTGGAGGTCTTCGCGGTCTTCGCGGTCTTCACGGTCTTCACGGGCTCGGCGGGCACGGCGCCTTCGGCGGTTCCGGTGGGATCGGCGGCGCCCGCGGGCCCACCGGCCACCGCGTCGGCCGGCCCGGTGTCGGCACTCGCGGGCCGGACCCGGGTGAGCAGGGCCGCGGAGGCCAGGAAGGAGAGCGCGTCGACCAGCACCACGTACGGCGCGGCGACCCGGGCGAGCAGGGCGCCGCCGAGCGCCGGCCCGCTGATGTCCGCGACGCTGCGGGTCGCCGAGATCTTCCCGTTGGCCTCCACCAGGTTCGCCTTCGGGACGATCTGCACCAGCAGCGGACTGGACAGCGCGGAGTACACCCCGAGCGCCGCCGAGGCCACCGCGGTCAGCGCCAGCAGCAGCACGATGTGCAGCGCCCCGAGCCACCAGAGCAGCGGTACGGACCCCATGATGGCGGCCTGCACCAGGTTGCAGGCCGCCATCATCGGCGCGCGCGGACGGCGCAGCCCGTCGGACCACGCCGCCGCCGGGAGCCTGATCAGCAGCGACGGCAGCACCTCGACCACCGCCAGCGAGGTCATCTCCAGGGCCGAGGCGCCCAGCGTGACCGCCGCGCACATCGGGATGGTGACGTTGCTGACCGCCGAACCGACCTGGGAGAGACCGGTCGCGGCCCACAGGGCCCGGAACGGCCGGTCGGGGAAGACCGGCGGGTCCGCGGTCTGCTCACCCCCGCCGGCCAGTGCCGTCGTCGTCACGTCGCTCGTCCTTTCACGCCGGTCCTCTCAGAGCGTGGGGATGCGGACGCCCGCGTCGGTGGCTCCCTGGGCGAACCAGGCCGGGAAGCTCTCCGGGTAGCGCATCCGGGCGATCTCGGCCAGCCGGGGGATCAGCCGGGAGACGCCGTTCATCGTCCGCATCGAGTCCACGGCGATCTGGCTCAGGAAGCGGTGGTTGTCGCGCACATGGGGCCGGGCGTAGCTGAAGAAGACCCCGAACTTCTCCCGGCCCGGGTCCCGCAGGACGGTGGTGCTGGTGTGCATCAGACGAGCGTTCCACATCACGACGTCGCCCGCTCGGGTATCGACGCGTTCGCGGAGATCCGACTCGCCCACCGTCCGCGCCGGGATGTCGAACTCCGGTTCGGTGGTGCCGTATCCGTCGAAGGACATCAGGTGCGAGGCGCGCACCACGTCGATGCCGCCGCCGCCGACCGGGTCGTTGTCCTGGAGGTACAGCCCGCACTGGACGTGGGCGAACCCGGGCTCCCAGACGTACGAGGCGGTCGGTCCGACGAAGGTCGCGTCGACGTGCCAGGGGACGTACACGTTCTTGCGCGCCGTGCAGTTCGGGTACAGCACGGGGTGGTCCTCGCCCAGCAGTTCCTTGGCGGCGCGCACCACGCGCTCGCGCAGCACGATGCCGGCCAGGAAGTCGTCGGCGAGGAAGTCGCTGGTGAGCATCTCCTGCGAGCCGGTGCCCGTGAGGTAGCCGGAGCACAGGGCCCGGGCGCGCTCGACCTCCGGGGCGTCCAGGACGCCGCGCAGGATCACGTAGCCGCGCCGGGCGAAGTTGTCGGCGGAGACCTCGGCGGACGCTCCGGCGGCGGGCGCGGGGGCGACCGTGGCGGTGCCGTTCGCCGCCGTCATCGCTGGACCCGCACCGGGCTGCCGGGGACGACGCACGCGGCCAGGCCTTCGAGCTGGCCGTAGCCCAGGCCGCAGCAGTCGCCGGTGATGTCCTCGTCCAGGGCGTCCGCCGGGTGCTCCGCGTCGGTCGCGGTGAAGGTCTCCAGGTCGATCGGCTCCGGATCGTCGTCGACCCAGACCAGCGCGCCGGCGGTGATCAGGTCGAGGTGGACGTCCGCGATGTACGGGACCTTGCTGACCCGCTGGTTGTGCTGGCCGAAGCCCAGGTGGACACCGCAACGCCGCTCGTTGATGTGCGAGTTGGCGGTGATGAACTCGTCGATGCCCCGGTTGGTGCCCAGGCCGAACTCCCCGACGTTGCGGCCGTAGGGGCTGTTCAGGCAGAGCTGGAACATCGCGTCGAGCTCCGGGTCGGCGCAGGTCAGGGAGACGGCCTGGCCGTTCTCGATCTCCACCCGGACCGGGTTGGCCGCCAGGCTGGCGTTCAGCGGGGTGATGATGTTGGCGTTGAACGCGCCGTCCGCGACCAGCACGCCGTCGACCGTGACCGGGTACGTCGCGACCTCGCCGGCCGGCAGGATGGTGAAGCCGCCGGGCCGCCAGACGCCCCGGTTGCTGATCCAGTGGTACTTGTCCGCGTCCAGCTCGATCGTCAGGTCGGTGCCGCCCCGGCTGGTGACCCGCACCTTGCGGGCCGGCTTCACCCGCTCCAGCAGCGTCGCGTTGAACCGGGTCAGCTGCGCCGGCGCCAGGTTGAGGGACTTGGTGAAGAACGCGGTGGAGGCGCTGATGATCCGCAGGATCATCGTGCGGTCGCCGCCGAACCTCCGCAGCGCGTTCTCGAAGACGTTGAAGTGCGACATGGTGTCGCGCTCCAGGGTGAGGATCACCAGACGGCCCGGCAGCGTCTCCGGGTCGGGGAGCACCGCCTCCAGGCGCCCGGCGAACTCCGGGTCCTCCAGCTTGCGCATCGGGACGATCGGCGCCGTGAAGCCCCGGTGCCGGAGCGCGAGCGCCAGCCAGGCCGCCGGGTCGCGGCTGTCCGGGGTGTAGGTGATGACGAAGGTGTCGGTGCTGTTGACGAGGACGTAGTCGTCCAGCAGGACCTTGACGCCCTGCTGGACCTTCTCGTCCGGAATGACGAAGTTCATGGTCGAGCTCCTCGGATCGACGGGGACCCGCCGGGCGGATCCGCAGGCGCACATCGCGCACGGACGGTAGGGGTACGGTGCGGCGGACGAGGCAGGGGCACCCGTCGCCCGGCCGGAGGAGATCCTCCGGCGCGGTGCGGCGAGTGCCCCTGCCGGCACTGCTAGTTGTTGTAGAAGGTCGAGTACGAGACCTTCCACGCCACGTCGCCGAGGCCGTCCTCGTCGACCTCGGCCGGCTCGGCGGCAGCCATCGTGTTGACCAGTTCCTCAAGCTCCTCGAACGCGGACATCGCAGTCTCCTTCGGCTGGTGGTCGTCAGCGGGCTGCTGACTGGTCCCATGCTGTGGCCCGGGTCGGAGCGGGCGGTAGTGGTCACTTCCTGCACCCCCGAAGGCCTGGCCTGAACCGGCCTCCCGGCGCCCGGACGGACTGTCCCTGCCATGTCGGCCCGAGGCCGGTGCAATCTGCTGACCAGCCCGGAAAGCCCCTGTATACAGGTTTCCGACACCCATGCCGCACCCCCCCGGAGGCAGGACCATGAGCAACTTCGCTGGCACCAAGGCCGGTTCGGACATGAGGCGGTCGCCCGCCCGCCTCGCGGCGACCGCCGCCGCCCCGGCCGCCGGGAGCCGCGGGGCCTCGGGCGACGACGACGGCTTCGGCTGGCAGGTCGCGCCGCGCTCCTGAACGCCCGCGGTCCGCACGCCTCACGCACGCCTCACCCACGCCTCACCCACGCCGCCCGAGCCCGTCGCGTCGCAGGAAGGAACGAACGGTGACTCACCCCGAATCCGCACCGGAGGTGCTTCGCTACCCCTTCGGGGAGCCCCACCTCCTCGACCTCGACCACCGCTACGCCGGCCTGCGGGACACCGAGGGGCTCGGCCGGGTCGAGGTCAGGGACCTCGGTCCGGCGTGGCTCTGCTCCCGGTACGCCGACGTCCGCCGGATCCTGACCGACAGCCGCTTCGGGCTGACCCCGCCGGCCGACCCGGCCACCCCGCCCGACGGAGCCGGTCCGGCCGCCGACGCGGCCGCGCGCTGCCCGGTCGCCGCCACCGGCGCGAACACGGCGGCAGCACCCGGGCGGGAGCCGGCGCCGACCTCCGCGCAGGTGACCAGGGTGACCAGGGGCGGCCTCAAGCCCCGGCAGATCGAGCGGCTGCGCGGGGCGGCCGAGAAGACCGCCGACGAGCTGCTGGACCGGCTGGGCCGGCTCGACCGTGGCGGGCCGCCCGGTGCCCGGGCGACCACCGATCTGATGGCCGGATTCGTCAAACCCCTTGCCGCCGAAGTCCTTTGTGAACTGCTCGACATACCCGCCGGGGAACGCCCCGGGGTGCGGGCCAGGCTGCTGGGAGCGGCCACCACCGCGTCGCCCCCGTCCGGGGCGGACCAGGAGGACCGGCGCGCCCTCGCCCGCCGGCTGGCGGAGCTGATCGCCGCCCGCGACCCGGCCGGGCGGAGCGCCGACGACCTGCTGAGCGCCATGATCCGGGCCCGCGGCGAGGGCGAGGAGCGGCTCTCGGACCGCCAACTGGTCACAGCCGCACTGCGGTTGCTCCTGCCCGGGCTCCAGAACACCGTCCTGATGCTGTCCAATTTCGTCCGCGCGCTGATGCACCACCGCTCCGAGCTGGAGCGGCTGCGCCACCGCCCGGACCTCGTGCCCTCCGCCGTCGAGGAGTTGATCCGCTTCACGCCGTTCCACAGCACCTCGACCTTCCCCCGCTACGCCTCCGAGGACGTCGAGGTCGGCGGCACGCTGATCCGCCGCGGCGAGGTCGCGGTGGGAGCGCTCTGCGCGGCCAACCGGGACGAGCGCGCGTTCACCGACCCGGACAGCTTCGACATCGGGCGCGGCGAGAACGCCCACCTCGGCTTCGGCATGGGAACCCACCACTGCCCGGGCGCCGCCCTCGCCCGGATGCAGCTCCAGGTCGCCGTCGCCGCCCTGGCCCGCCGGGTCGACGACCTGTACGTCGCGCCCGTCGCGAACGCCCGGTCGGTTCACGACCCCGGCGGCCGCGTCATCGGCTGGTTCGACCCGCTGCCCGCGACCTGGTCCGCGATCCGGCCCTGACCCCGCCCGCGCCCCCGGGGGCGGACCCGAGTCGGGTCCGCCCCCGGGGGCGCGTCCGTGCTGCGCGGCGTCCGTGCTACGCGGCGGCCGGGCAGGTCATGGCGATGGTCGGGCTGCCGCCCGCCTCGATCCACTGCCTGCCCTCGTAGGTCTGCGTGCCCTGCGCGTACTCGTAGTAGAAGTAGAGGACGCCGAAGGCGACGACGGAGGGGCTGTGGCAGTCGGACTCGGGAGTGAACCGGTAGGCGAGCCGCACGCTGCGGCTCTCGCCAGGGGCGATGGGCACGACGGGGGCGGTCATGTTGAAGTACGACTGGGTCTGCTCGAACCCGCACGCGCTGGCGTCACCGGTGCAGGAGACGAACTCCGAACGTGGGCCGATCGGGGTCGGTGAGGTCTGTTCCGAGGCGTAGGTCGTCACGTAGAGGAACCGCACGTCACTGGACTGGTGATTGGTGAAGGTCACGGTCAGCGTGCCGACCTGGCCGGGAGTCACGACGGGGTGGTCCACGCTCAGGGTGAACGACGGCGGGGGCTCGGCGGCGGAGGCCGGGTGGCCGAAGCCCAGCAGGCCGAGGAACAGGGCGATGACGGCGATGAGGCGCACGCGCCTCAGTGCGGGGGCGGGTATACGCATGACGGTTGAGCGTAGGGAAACGATGCCCGTCGCGGCAGCCCCGCCCGGCGGATCCGGCCATGATCCCGCCCGCGCCCGGAGATGAGTACGGGTACTCAGGAATCCGGCCGGGCGGCTTGGCAGAATCGCCGGATGGACGAGACCCCCTCCCGCCCCGGGCGCCTGCGGCGGCCCGCGCGCACCGGCACCGGGGCCGATGTGGCCCTGGGCCTCCTCCTGCTGCTGCTCGTCGCCGGGGCGCTCGTCGCCCGGCTCCTCGACTCCGGCATGGAGGGCTGGGCCCGGTCGTACGACGGCCCGGCCGGGCAGGAGGCGATCCGCCGCCTGCACCGGCGGGACGGCGACTTCATCGGCTACGAGACGGCCACCGTCCTCGTCCTGGCGGCCGTGGCCGCCTGGGCCCGCCGCCCCTGGACGGCGGCCCTCCTCCTGCTGGCCACGGCGGCCCTGGTCGCGGCCCTGGTGGCCCAGGCCCACCTGTCGGCGTGACGCCGGGGGCGGGGGCGGGGGCTACGCGTCCTCGACCTCCAGGCCGTAGGCGACGACGGCCTGGTGCAGACCTCCCTGGTAGCCGGCGAGGGCGGGGGTGAAGTCCCAGTTCCCGACGGTGTCGCGGTCGAAGCGGCCCAGGCGCATCGCGGTGTTGGTCTCGGCGCCGTCGGCCAGGTGCACGACGGCCGGGGCCTGGTCGGCGCCGGCTTCGAGGATCAGCGCCGGTCCGGCGAACCCGGCCATGGTGGCGCTCGGACGGTTCGCGGTGTCGGCCGCGGCGACGATGACGAGCCGGTCGGCGTCGGCGGGGAGCGCGTCGAAGTCCACCATCAGACAGGCGTTCGCGTCGCCGTAGCCGGTCACCAGCCGGACCGAACCGTCCGGCGTGGACGCGTTGTTGTAGAAGACCAGGTGCTCGTCCGACAGCGCCCTGTTCCCCTGGCACACCAGGGCGGCGATGTCGTACTCCTCCTCGCCGGTCCAGTGCAGGAGGAGCCGGGCGGGCTCGGTGGCCAGCTCGATCCCGGACAGGCCGTCGCCGCCCTGGTCACCGGCACCCTCATCGGCGCAGTCGTGGTGCGCGGCCGCGAACACCTCGTGGAAACCGTGGTGCTTGAGCAGGCCGACCAGTTCGGCGCCGTTGATCAGGGTGATGGGCTTGCCCGCCACGAACTGGTGCGAGCTCGGGCCGAACCGGCTGGTGGTGACCAGGACGCCCTTCGTCGCGGCCCGGTCGTGCTGGAGCGTGCCGTAGAGGTCCCGCACGGCCGACGGCGTGACGGTGTCCCGGTACCGCTTGACCTGCACGATCACGTTTCCGCCACGGAAGGGATCCGTGTCGATCCCGCGCACGTCCACCCCGCCGTCCCGCGAGCGGGCGGTGAGCTCGACCTTCATGCCCATGGCCTCCATCAGCCGGGCTATCAGCTGCTCGAACTCGACCGGGTCCATCGCCAGGAGGAGCTGGAGCTCGCGCACCCGCTTGGCCATCCGGCCGCGGTTCGCGTTGGTGTCGTCGCGGAGGTGGCGGAACAGCATCCGCTGGGCGTGCCGCTCGCTGGTGTCGGGATTGCTGAGGCGATGGAGCTTCCGGCTCCGGGGCATACGGTGCTCCCTTGCAGGGGTGGCTGGTGGGGCAGGCGTGACGGTGGACCACTCGCCGACGCGGCGTCAGTCGTGTGTCGCCACCGATAGTAGGGCCTGCGCCTGGACAGCTCCTGCGAGCATGAGCATGACTGGCGGTCAATCAGTTGTCTTGTGGGCAGAGGAAGTTGGATGAGCGGCCCTCGAACGGCGGGGGCCGTTGGCAGATCGGTCCGGCCGTGGTGGGGGCAGGTCCTGCCGGACCCGGCCGAGGAGGGTCAGGCGTTGCGCTTGACCGCGAGGAAGCCGGCGGTCTGGCCGGCCGGGGCCAGGTTCTCGCCGGTGCCGTGGGGCTCGGCGCGCAGGACGGTGCCGGCGAGGGTGGTCCGCTGGTTCACCCCCGTGTCCCAGTGGTGCAGGATGATGCCGTCGTAGTCGTAGTGGAAGTCCGAGATCGGGGTGCCGGGCCGGCCCTTGCCGGTGAGGGTGAAGGCCACCGGCGAGGAGCCCGACACCTGGCCGGTCATGACCATGGCCTCGGCCTCGGTGCCCGGCGGCGCCGGGAAGACCAGCAGGCCGCTGACGGTGCCGTCCGGCGCGGCCGTCAGTCTCAGCTCCAACTGCGCGAACCGCAGTCTGTTGAAGTCCTGGACCGGGTCCGGCAGCTCCAGGAAGCTCCGGTAGGTGTAGGTCCCGGTCAGCTCGGCCGCGTCCATGGCTCCTCCTGAACGGTGCGACGCCATTCGGTCCCCCCTTCCAGCCTGCCGGGGTCGGCCGGACTCCGCGAGCGCGGCGGGGCGGACCGGGCCGGCCCGGCGGCCGGTCCGGGCGCTCGTCGTCACGGAGGGTGCAGGGGAGCCGGGCGCCCCCGTCAGCGGCGGCCGGTGCGGCGGGCGGGCGGGGTGATGCGTATCCGCTGCGCGGGGGGCGCGCTCTCCAGGTCGTGGAGCTGTGCGGTGATGGTGGCGCGCAGGTCGTCGTCGTCCTCGAAGGTGTGGTCGTTGAACAGGGTGTAACCCGTCCACATCAGGTTGGCGCAGACGCGGGCCGGTACCCGGCCTGTCCGGGCGCCCATGCCGACCAGGGCGACCGAGCGGATGCTGCCCGGCGCCGCCGTGTTCTGCCGGTGGACGGCCTGGAACGCGGCGGCGCAGGCCAGGGCCACGTTCAGGGTCTCGCTCACGTTCTGCGAGGACTCCTGCATGGTCGGAGCGGAGATCAGGAATTTCGGATTCGTGGCGCCGGAGGGCACGCACACCGCGCTCCCGACCGGCAGCGCCCCGGCGAAGCGGTCCCGGATCGCCCGCTGCACGCGCAACTGGATGCCGGCGCCCAGGTGCCGCTTGACGGCCGCGTCGACCCCGCCGTCCATCCGGCCGCGGGAGTTGGTCGGGCTGACCCAGGCGTCGACGACCTCGTCGAGGATCGACCCCTGGCGGATCTCGATCTCCGGAGTGTCGGCGAACGCGGCTCGCCAGGCCTCCACGACCGGCGCGTTGATGTCGGTCAACACGACCCTGAGCGGCGTCTGCGGGCGATCGGTGGTCATGCTCCACTCCCCTTCGGGACACGGTTCCTCGAACTGGTGACGACGCTATCGCCGACCACTGACAGGGCGACAACGGGTGCGTGCCGCACCGGCGGTGCGCGGAGGCGGGCCGGGCGGGACCGGACGGCCGACTGTCGGACCGGGCCGGTACAACAGTGGAGTCCGCCGCGGAGGTGACGGGCCCTCACCGAACGACCGCCGGCACCCGGCCGTGGTCCGTCCGGTCGCCCCGTCACGTCCGCCGAACCACGGCTGTACGGAGTCACACCACCATGAGCGATGCCCACGCCCCCGCGCCGTCCGCCCCGACCGACCCCAGCGACCCGCTGGCGCTCGCGGAGCTCTTCAAGGGCGGCGGAGAACCGTGGCTTCCGCTGCTGAAGCCGGTCATCGAGGCCCAGCCGGACGCGGCCGCGTTCATCGGCCCGGGGCGCGGCCCGGAGGTCGTCCCCGTCCGCGAGCTGACCTTCCAGGCGCTCAAGCCCAACGCGCCGCACAAGTGGAAGGTCGTCGTCTTCGGCCAGAACCCCTACCCGCGGCCGGAGAGCGCCACCGGCATCGCCATGTTCGACAACACCTTCCACGACTGGAAGGACAGCCAGTTCGGCCGGGTGGTCAGCATCCGCTGCATCATCAAGGCGGCGGCGATGTGGAAGCACGGCATCCCCAAGAAGACGCCGATCGCCGACATACGCGGGCTGCTGAAGGAACAGGACACCGTGCAGCCGCCGGAGTGGTTCCAGGCGATGCTCACCCAGGGCGTGCTGCTGCTGAACGCGGCGCTCACCGCGAGCAGCGACGGGTCGACGGCGACCGACCGGCACACCGCGTTCTGGCGCCCGGTCGCCGAGCGGATCGTGGAGGAGATCCTCCGGGCCAAGCAGGACGCCGAGAACGAGGAGGACCGGGGCGTCGTCTTCGCGTGGTGGGGCGCGCACGCCCGCAGCCTGAAGAAGGTCGTGCTCCGGCTCCAGCAGAAGTACCCCGGGGTCGAGGTCCGGCACATCGACCACGCCAACCCGGCCGCGCAGGGCGACATCTTCTGCGACGGCGACCACTTCGCCATGGTGAACGCGGCGCTCGCCTCGCTGGGCGCCGAGGGGATCGACTGGCTGCCGGCCAAGGGGTGGAACGAGGGCGCGGCGCAGGGCGGCGGGGAGGGCGGCGATCTCGCCGAACGCATGGGCGCGTTCATCACCTCCACGATGGAGCTGCACCAGCTCTACCTGGAGCGGCTCGCGAGCGTCAAGGACGAGGGGCTCGTCCTGCCCGCGATCACCGGGGTGTTCGACACCCCGCTGATGGAGTTCCGCGAGGCCGTCGCCCCGGTGGCCGCGCTGCTGTCCGGTCTGGACCGGCACGTCGAGCGGTCGCACGCCTTCGGCCGCAGGCGGGCGGAGGAGGCGGCGGCCGGCGGGCTCTCCGCCGAGGCCATCTCGGCGCTCTACCTCTACACCTGCGAGTCCGCGTTCTACCGGGAGATCAACGCCATCCTGCGCGCACCGGACCGGAGCCGGGTCGTGCCGTACCTCCCGTACCTGCGGCTGCTGTTCTCGGCGGTGTCGCAGCTCCCGGCCCGCACCGAGCCGCTCTGGCGCGGGGTCTCGCTGGACCTGCGCGCCCAGTACCCGCTCGGACGGACCGTCACCTGGTGGGGCGTCTCCTCCTGCACCTCGGAGCTCGGCGTGGCGAAGGGGTTCCTCGGCAGCCGGGGCAGGCGGACGCTGTTCGAGGTGCTCCCCGTCCGGGCCGCGGGCATCCAGCGCTACTCCGCGTTCACCGGCGAGGAGGAGTTCATCCTGCTGCCGGGCACCCAGCTCAAGGTGACGAACGTGAAGGCCGAGCGCGGCGGCCTGTGCACCGTGACGCTGACGGAGCTGGAGGAGCAGAGCCTGGTCTCCTGACCGTGGCCGGGCAGGCGCCCGGGCGCGGCCCCGGGCTCCTGCCGACCAATCCCGGGCTTCTGCCGAGCGGCTCCGGGCTCCTGCTTGAGCGGCTCCGGAGCGCCGGGGCCGTTCAGGCGCTGATCCGGTGCGCCGCCCAGAACGGGGCCAGGTCCTCCGTAGCGGCGGCCCCGGCGGCGGCCAGGAACGCGGGGGTGCCGCTCACGCCGTACCAGTGCGCGCGGGTGTAGCCGCGGAGCAGGCGGGCCATCGCGTCCGCACCGATCAGCCGCCGCAGGTCGTGCAGCGCGCAGGCGCCGTAGTCGTAGACCACCACCCCGTACCGGTCGGGGTGCTCGTCCCAGTAGGCCATGCCGTTGGTGATCCGCTCCTCGGGGGCGGACCAGGCGACGCGGCTCCAGCAGTCCGCGCCGTCCCGGCCGAGGGCGAGGTCGGTGGCGTACTCGGCGAAGGACTCGTCCAGCCAGGGCTGGTGGTACTGGTCGTCGCCCACGATGCCGTACCACCACTGGTGCGCGATCTCGTGGACGAGGGCGGTCGTCTTCACCCGGTCCAGGACGAAGCCCGGGTACTCCATGCCGCTGAACCAGAGGTCGTCGTCCAGCACGACGTCCAGCTCCGCGTACGGGTAGCCGCCGAAGGCGCGGGCGTGCGTGTCCAGCGCGGACACGGCGAGGTCGAGCATGGTCCGGGCGTCCGCCGCACCGACTCCGGCCACCGCGTGCACGGTGACCCTGACCCCGCCGGCCGAGACCGCGGAACTCCTCTCGAACGGGCCCGCGGACCAGGCGAAGTCACGCACCTGCCGGGCCGTCGCCGTGGTCACGGTCCGTCCGGCGGCGCCCGGGCCGTCGGCCGAGCTTCCGGAGGCCGGGACCCCTAGGGCCGCCGGGTGGTCGAGCACCACGGTGAAGTCGGCGGCCAGCGCGTAGAAGGACTCCCCGGTGTCGGTGAACGGGTCGAGGTGCCAACCGTCGGCGTCCCGCACGGCGAGCACCGGCAGGGCGTTGCCGAAGTGGCTGTACGCCCCGTGCCGCCCGAACCGCCCGGCCTTGTCCGCGAGTTCCGGTGCCCTGAGCTCGAGGTCGAAGCCGATGCTGTGGCGCCCCCCGGGGCGCAGCGGGGCCGGCAGGGCGACCCGCAGCACCGTGCAGTCGGCCGACAGGGTGGCCGCGGTGCCCCCGACCAGGCGCGTCACGGTGACGGCCGGCGCCGGGCAGCCCCCGTGGGCGTTGCCCCACAGCCGCAGGTAGACCTCGGGGAGGGGCTGCGCCGAGACATTGGTGAAGCTCACCCGCTCGTGGCCGGTCCAGCGGGCGCCCGAGGAGTCCCCGGTCAGCGCGACGGTGTAGGCGGCCGCCGCCGGTGTGCCGGCCGGTTCGGCGGACCGCTCCCGGCCGGGCGGGGCGAAGCCCGTCGCGGTGGCGACCAGCGCCAGGCAGGCGAGCAGCGCGGCCAGCAGCCGGGCCGGTGGGCGGCCCGGTGGGCGGCCCGCGGGGGCCGCCCGGGAGCCGTGGCCCAGGGACGGGCCCGGGGACGGGTCTGGCGACGGGTCTGGGGATGGGGCTGCGGACGGCCCCACGGACGGGCCCGGGGCGCCGGCGGACGGCGGCCGTCCGGCCGGGCGGTGCGGCGGCACGGCCGGACGGGTCCCGTCCCGGCCCGGGGTGCGGGACGGGACGGGACCGGGAGTCGGTCGGAGGACGGTCACCGGGCGCCGCTGCCCTCCCGCTGCCGCAGTACCGCCAGGTCGACCGCCCGGTCGACGGCCGCCAGGCCGGCGGCGAGGTCCGTGTGAACCACGTACTCCACCGAGGCCACCGTGTGCAGGCCCTGGACCAGGAAGGTGTACTCCCGGTCGCGCTCCAGCAGCAGCACGATCGGCTTGTCGAAGGCGCTGGCCCAGCCGATCTCGATGTGGGTGCCCGGCGAGGCCGGGTGGCCGGGCAGGGCGACGAACACGTCGGCCTTGCGGATCTCGTCCTGGTCGAGCTTCGTGCACTGCTCCGGCCGCATCAGCTCCGCCCCCCAGGCCTCGCGGCGGTGGGCGTTGTGCACGGCGAGCCCCTGCGACTCGAAGTGCTTGATCAGGATGTCGAACGGAGCCCGCGACTCGGCGGACATCTCTCCGGTCTCCGGGTCCAGGAGCTGGATGAACGGGCCGGCGAGGAACACCGACCGGATGCCCAGGTCGGGGCGGGAGCCGTTGGTCAGGGTGATGCTCATGGGGGAGGTACCTCCGGAACAGCGCCGGTGCGCGGGGTGGGTGGGGGTCGGCCGGCGGGGCGGTCACGGGCCGGACCGGCCGAGGGGGAGCGGTGGACCGGTCAGTCCTTGAGGAAGCACTGGATGAAGGCGTCACCGCTGGTGCCGCCGTGGGTGTACTCGGTGGTGTCGTAGGCGACGAAGGGGTGCCGCTCGACCCGGATCGAGCGGAAGTGCGGCAGGTACTGCCAGCGCAGCTCCGGCTTGGTGCTGAAGAAGGGGATGAACACTCCGCCGGGGCGCAGCACCCGGACGACCTCGGGCATGGTCCTGGCCCACAGCTCGGCGTCGGTCCAGACGTCCATGTCGAGGGCGGGGTCGAAGAACATCCCGTCGATGCTCTCGGACGGCAGCTCGAAGATCCGCTGGAAGAAGTTGCCGCGCTCGATGGTGAGGTTGCCGGGCAGCTCGGGGTGGCGGGCCCGGAAGAGGTCCTCGACCTCGTCGAAGAGCTCCAGCACGGTGTGCCGGCGGGTCGCCGGGTTGCCCGCGATCCGCAGCGCGGACAGGCCGAGGCCCAGCCCCACCTCGTAGAAGTCCTGGCCGTACTCGCAGAGCATGTCCGCGCTGGCCCACATCAGGTCCCGCTCCCAGGCCTGCATGGCCTGCTCGCCACCGATGCTGAGGGTCACCTCGCCGTTCTGCTCGATCAGTTCGATCGCCGGCTTGGTCTGGCTCTCCATGGTTCTCCGTAAGGTGTTAGGCGGCCCGGGAGGGCCGGATGTGGCTTATGGTTCTCTGCCTTCAGTGGCTGCGAAGGAGTGGCCGTCCGGCTCTCCGGGGCGCCCTGGCCGCTGATTGAGATATGCGCGCTTTGTGCGGTCGCTGATTACGGAGACGACGGCGGGGTGTTCCTCGGGCCAACGGGATGTCGGTGGGATCGAGGAGGGGTGAGTGAGCAAGCGAAGTGCCCACGCCTGGACTGGCGTTGACGCCGGCAAGGGCCATCATTGGGCGACCGTGGTCGACGAGGCCGGCGCCACGCTGTGGTCGAAGAAGATCGACAACGACGAGACGGCGATCCTGACCGCGCTCGGCGAGATCCTGGAACTGGCCCACGAGGTTCACTGGGCGGTGGACATCTCCGGAACGTCCTCCGCCTTGCTGCTGGCCCTGCTCGCGGCCCACGGCCAGCAGGCCGTCTACGTGCCCGGACGGACCGTCAACCGCATGTCCGGCGCCTACCGGGGCGAGGCGAAGACCGACGCCCGGGACGCCTACGTCATCGCCGAAACATCCCGCCAGCGCCGGGACTTCACCGCGATCGAGGTACCCGCCCAGCTCGCGGCCGACCTGGCGCTGCTGACCGCTCACCGCTCGGACCTCGTCGCCGACCGCGTGCGAATGATCAACCGGCTCCGCGATGTGCTGACCGGCATCTTCCCGGCCCTGGAGCGGGCCTTCGACTACTCCGCACACAAGGGCGCCCTTGTGCTGCTGACGGGTTACCAGACCCCGGCGGCGATACGCCGCCGCGGTCGGGCCCGGCTTACAGCCTGGCTGGCCAACCGGAGTGTGCGCGGCGCCGACGCGGTGGCCGCCACCGCGCTGGAGGCCGCCGAGGCCCAGCGCACTGTGCTGCCCGGCGAAGACGTCGCCGCCGCGATCGTCGCCGACCTGGCCGCCCAGATCCTGGCCCTGGACGACCGGCTCAAGCGGATCGACAAGCAGATCCGCGACACCTTCCACGCTCACCCGCAGGCCGAGATCATCGAGTCCCTGCCCGGCATGGGGCCGATACTCGGCGCCGAGCTCGTCGTCGCCGCCGGCGACCTGGCGGCCTACGCGGATGCCGGCCACCTCGCCTCGGCGGCCGGGCTGGTGCCCGTCCCATGGGACTCCGGACGCCGCACCGGCAACCTGCACCGGCCCAAACGCTACAGCCGCCGCCTGCGACGGGTCTTCTACATGTCTGCCCAGACCAGCATCATGCGCGACGGGCCGAACCGGGACTTCTACCTGAAGAAGCGCGGCGAGGGCTGCAAGCATGTCCAGGCGATCATCGCCCTGGCCCGTCGGCGGGTCAGCGTCCTGTGGGCTCTCCTGCGGGACAACCGGGTATTCACCCCCGAGCTGCCGGTCGCGCAAGCGGCTTGACTCAGTCATTGAGACTCCTTGGGTTGTGCGGTGGGTCAGGCGCTGCGGGGGACGACCCCGAAGTGGCGCCGGGCCGTCGAGACGGCGAGGTCCTGCACGGCGAACACCGTGAAGTAGTAGGCCTGCGGGGCGGTGTCGGCGGCGAACCGCACACGGAACCCCACCTCCTCGGGCCGGCCGCCGGTCAGCCGGAGCCGGGTGGTGACCGGCTCGACCGTGGTGTCCTCGCGCAGGTAGCTCGGGACGAAGAGGCCGAGGCGGACGGGGCCGCTCCGGGCCGCGGTGACCACGGCCCGGATCTCCAGCACCCCGCCCTGCTCGACCTCGTCGGGGGCGTGGGCGAGCAGCGCGGGGGAGTCCGGGAGCCGGAAGGTGACGTCGCCGCAGCGCATGCAGACGGCGCAGGTGGTGTCCAGGATGTGCGGGAGCAGGCCGCGCCGGGTGAACTCCTGGGCGGGGCGGCCGCAGTGGCAGGTGACCTCGCGCACCTGCGGGTCCAGGCTGCTGCGGTCACCGAAGTGCGCGGGGTAGTTCATCAGTTCGTGCTCGGGGTTGGCCGCGACCTGTTCGGTGATCACGTGGTCGAGGGACTGCAGGTCGGCCGTCAGCGAGCCGTGGACCTGCTCGGGCGACTGGTCGGCGAGATGGGTCGGCCGCGCCACCCAGAGGTCGACCTTCCGGGCGAGCCTGGTCAGCCGGGGCCGCAGCGGGTGGTTGTGCGGCAGCAGTTCCGAGCCGAGGTAGGCGGTGAGCCGGGCGCCCACGGTGAGCAGCAGCTGGTCGGGGCGGTGGTCCGCCGGGGCGGGCGGCGGCGGGGAGTCCTCCGGCGCCGCCGGCAGCCCGAAGCGCATGAACGCCGGGTACGGGTGCGAGCCGGCCAGGCTGGCGTTGAGGGTGTCGACGGAGTCCGCGCCGACCAGGGCGCCGTGCATCCAGGCGACGTTCTCCGGCCGGTCGGAGTCGTGCACCGACACGGCCGAGACCACCGTGCGGGCCGGGCCGTCGAGCGCGTTCAGCAGCAGCTGGTACTTGGGGTCGTACAGCGCGAGGTCCGCGAGCGGGCCGCTGTTGCACGCGCTGAGCACCAGCTCCACGGCCTCCACCCGGTTGAGCGGGACGAGCTTGTCCTCGGGCTTGTAGCAGGGCAGTCCGTAGGCGCAGCGCGGGCCGAGCAGCCCGGGCACGGCCGCGGCCGTGCCGTTGAGGCCGCAGATGGTGAACTCGCCGAGGTTGACGCTGTCGTCCTTGCCGTGCCCCTGGAAGGCCACCCGCCGCCACCGGGTGCCGAGGATCCGGGCCTGGATGTCCTCGCGCTCGAAGTCGCGGTCGTCGAAGACCTGGACCCCGGGCAGCCGGGGCGGCCGGTCGGTGTCGGTGAACAGGCCCAGCGCGTCGACGTCGAGGGCCGGTTCGGCGTACTGCTTGGCGATGTTCCAGCCGACCGAGGCGTCGTCCCGGCCGCTCAGCAGCGTCAGCCCGTGCCGCCGGCCGCGGTAGGTGTCCAGCAGCAGGTCCCGGACGGGGTCGAGGGTGAGCCGGTCGTAGCGGCCGACGAGCAGCAGCGAACCGCTGTGCCGCGCCCGGAACGACGCGACGTCCGCCAACTCCTCCTCGGCCACCCATGTCCGGGCGAGCGGTCGGGCCAGCTCGGCGAGCCCCTCGGGCAGCTCGGCCGCGCCGAGGACGATCCCGAAGTCGAGCGGGTGCGGCTGCCGCCGGCCGCCGTACAGCCGGCCGGCGAGCTCGACGCTCTGCGCCAGGTCGGCGCGGTCGTCGGTGGGCACCGGCACCGGCAGGAGCTGCGGGGAGTCCAGGAACTCCCGCACGGCCCGCGGTAACTGGTGCCGGGTGACGGTGCGGAACAGGGCGGCCGGACCGGGCAGGTCGGGCCGTTGGTCGGCGGGGGCGGCGTTCATGGTGGACCACCTCTGGGGCGTGGGAAGGACGGATGGGACGGCGGGTGCGACGGGCCGGCGGACCGGCGGACCGCTGCGCGGGCGGCCGGGGGGCCGCGGCCGGCGGGTCCGGCGGTCATACCGCGCACTCCACCATCGGCGCCGCCCGCCGGGTCAGCAACCCCCGGCAGGCGAAGGCCAGTGCGGCGGCCGCCAGGGCGGTGCCGGTCGCCACGGCGAACACCGCGCGCGGCCCGAGCGGGTCCATCAGCAGCCCGCCGGCCTGCTGGCCCAGCGCGTCACCGAGAACGGTGGCGAGCGAGGCCCAGGTGAACGCCTCGGCCAGGGACCGGCCGTCGGCGATTGTGCTCACCAGGGTCATCTCGGTGGCGGAGACCAGCGCGATGGGTGCGCTCCCCACGGCCAGCGCCAGCGCGAGGCCGAGCTGGGAACCGGCGAGCAGGGTCAGACCCGTCCCGAGGGCGTAGGCCAGCAGTAGCCGGGGGAAGCGCGTCTGCGGCGCCACCTCGGACTGCGAGCGGCCGAGCCAGAGGGCGCCCACGGCGCTGCCGACCCCCCAGCACGCGTAGACCACGCCGGCGCCGCCGGGAGCCCCGTGCCGGTCGACGAAGGCCGGGATGGCCAGGGTCAGCAGGCCGATGGGCACCGCGGACAGGGCCATCACGGCGGTCAGCGCCAGCAGCGCCGGCTCCCGCAGGGGGCCCAGCAGCCGGCGCGGGTCACTCCGGTCGGCGGGTCCCCCGGCAGCCGGGGACCGGGACCGGTCGGTGTCATGGTGGGCCGTGCCGGCGCCGTCGGCACGGGTGCCGGCGGCGCCGGGGCCTTGGGTACCGGGTGCTTCGGGGCCGCGGCCTCCGGTGACCGCGGCTTCGGTGACCGCGGCTTTGGTGACGGCGGCTTCGGTACCGGCCGGCAGCCGGGTGTGCGCGAGCCCCAGCGTGCCGAGGCCGCCGATCACCGCGACCGTGGTGAGCGCCAGGCCCGCGGAGCCGACCAGCATCAGCGCCGCCAGCATCAGTGGCGCGCTGATCACCAGCACCTCGGTCAGCAGGGCCTCCCAGAGGTAGGCCGTCTCGCGTTCCTCCTCCCGCAGCGGCAGCCGCGCCCAGAGCGAGCGCATGCAGGCGTTCGCCGGCGGCAGCACCGCCCCGGCGACGACCGCCGCGGCGGGCTGGGCCCAGCCACCGGGGTGGGTGAACCACACCAGCACGGTGAGCGCCGCCGGGTAGGCGAGGGCGGTCGCGGTCAGCACCGCCGCCCGTCCGCGCCGGTCGAGGTGGCGGGCGATCAGCGGACTGCCGAGCGCCATCCCCAGCGTGTACAGCGCGGCCACCAGGCCGGCCTGGGCGTAGCCGCCGCCCTGCTCACGGACCGTCAGGACGAGGGCCAGCGACATCAGGTAGACCGGCAGCCTGGAGACCACGCTCCACCAGGCCGGCCCGGCCACCAGGGGTCGGGTGAGCAGGTCGAGGAAGCGACGGGGCAGGCCGCCGGGGGGGAGGGTCACGCGGTCGGTCTCCGTTCAACAACCGTACGGGGCGGCGGAGTCGGGCGCCGGGCCGCTGCGCGGGCGGCCGGCCCGGCGGGGGTCAGCTGGGGACGGCATCGGCCTCCCGGGCCGGTACCACCTCGATGGTGAACCGGTCGAGCACCTCGCGCATCCGGGTCTCCACCTCCGCGACCGACCCTCCCACGACATGGGCGTACCCCGAGGCGTTGTGCGAGGCCCGGCGGGCCGCCACCCGGTCACCGGCACCGACCTTGAGGACGGCGTCGACCACCCCGGGCAGGCCCAGGAGCTCCTCCCGGGAGGTGATCCGCCGGATCGTCCCGGACCCGGGCAGCGGCAGCAGCAGGTCGCCCGCGCAGCGGCGCTCGCGGTAGTCGAGCTCCGGCCGGCGGCCGAGGTAGACCGCCAGCGTCGCGCCGAACACGTCGAAGCCGTACGCGTGCCCGTGGTTGGCGGGGATCTCGCAGCCCGCCAACCGGACACCGATCTCGCCCGCGTACACCTCGCCGTCGATCAGGAAGAACTCCATGTGGGCGTACCCGTGGTCGATGCCCATCCCGGTGATGACGCGCTGGACCAGCGCCCGCACGTCGACCGCCGGCCCGTCGCCGGTGCCGACGCTGATGTTGGCGTTCATCGCGCCGTCGACGATGTCCAGCGGGCGGCAGGGCATCGCGCTCGGCCAGGCGTCCAGCACCTCGCCGCCGAGCACGATCGCGCACACCTCCCACTCGGTGCCGCCGAGGTGCTCCTCCACCATCCAGCGCCGGGCGCCGAGGTCGATCCCGGCGAGGTCGCCCGGCCCGGCCAGCCGGTAGGTGTCCACGCAGGCGAACGAGTCCACCGGTTTGAGCACCACCGGCCAGCCGTGCCGGTCGGCGAAGCGCCCGATCTCGGCGCCCGACCGTACCCGGGCGAACTCCGCCGTCCGCAGGCCGAGTTGCCGGAAGCGCTCCTTCATGACGGCCTTGTCCCGGACCAGGGTCACCTGCTGCTCCGTCAGGTGCGGGAGGCCGGCGAGCGCCGCGAACCGCTGGGCCACCGCCTGCCGGGGCTCCGACGGGTTGCAGAACCGCGTGGGCGGTACCGGCAGCCCCGCCGCCCACTGCCGGTACCGCTGCGCCTCCTGGGCCGGCGCCGCGCCCTCGCGCACCCAGAAGGCCGGCAGGTGCGCGGTTTCGAGGAGGTAGTCCTCCGAGAGGTCCTGGCGCGTCTCGGCGAACCGCAGCAGGACCAGCCGGTCGGCCAGTTCCCGGGCGGCGTAGCGGGTGAAGGAGGACGGCCGGTCGTCCACCATCAGCAGCACCTCGGTGTCGTTCACACCGACTCCAGCACCTGGCGGACGGCCTTGGCCGCGAGGGCCTGCTCCTCCTCGGGCAGTTCCGGGGAGAGCGGTACGCACAGCGTGCGGTCCAGGACGTCCCTGGTCCGGGCGAAGCCGTCGTGGCTGAGGGCCAGGGGGGCGTCGGGGGCGTGGTTCCACGGGAAGCCGTCGCGGTAGAGCGAACGGCGGCCGGTGAGCACCGGGTGGTCGGGCAGCAGGTACTTCCCGAGCGTCCAGTTGGCGATGCCGGCGGCGCTGAGCGCCGCCACCGCGGCGTCCCGCAACTCCCGGCTCTCGCAGCGGAACCGCAGACTGACCTTGACGTCGCCGGCGGCCCGCGGCCGGACCTCCAGGTCGGGCCGGTCGGGCAGCTCGCCCATCGCGATGGCGTACATCCGCTCCAGCCCCGCGAGCAGCTCGTCGAGGTGCCGGAACTGCTGGCACTGGACGGCCGCGACCTGCTCGCTGGTCACGAAGTTCTCACCGAAGTGGGCGTCCTGGTTCCAGGTCGGGTAGTGGCCCGGCACCCGGGCCGAGCCGTGGTCGTGGTAGCAGCGCATGGTCGACCAGGCGCCCTCGTCGTTGGTGACGAGCAGGCCGCCCTCGCCCGAGGTGAGGACCTTGTTGTGGTGGAAGCTGAACGTCCCGGCGTATCCCGCCGTGCCGACCTGCCGGCCGTCGGGGAAGCGGGCGCCGAGCGACTGCGCGCAGTCCTCGACGAGGTACGGCACCCCGGCCGGCAGCGGGGCGACGGTGCCCTCCATGTGGGCGACGATCACCCGCTGCGCGTCGGGCGGCACCAGCGTCGGGTCCATCGAGAGCGAGTCGTCGGCGTCGACGAGTACCGGGATCAGGCCGCAGGACAGCACCGCGCCGGCCACCGCGACGAAGGTGACCGCGGGGATGTACACGAGGTCCCCGACGGCGGGGCGGGTGGAGATCAGCGCGAGCCGCAGCGCCTCCGTGCAGTTGTGGACGGCCAGCGCGTGGCCCGCCCCCAGCCGCTCGGCCGCCGTCCGCTCCAGCCGGGAGGCCATGCTCTCGGTCTCGGTCTGGTAGCGGAAGAGGACCTGGTGCTCGATCACCTTCCGCAGCTCCGACATGTCGGACCAGTCGAGGTAGTTCGCGCCGTAGGGCAGGAAGCGCTGCCCGAGCCGCTTGTCGAGTGAGCTCATGCGGTGTCCGACTCCGTGAGCGGCTGCGCGGAACCGTCGACGACCATCTCCTGGCCTCGGTGGTTGCGGAGCAGCAGGCCTTCGGGGATCTGGGTGTAGGAGGGCGGCGGGATGGGGATCTTGCCGATCTTCGTGGTGAGGACGTACTGGGGGACGCCGAACCCGGTGATGTGGCCCTGCAGGCCGGCCATGATCTCCCAGCCCTTCTCGACGGACGTCATGAAGTGCGAGACCCCGGTGACGTTGTCGCAGTGGTACAGGTAGTACGGCCGGACCCGGATCCGCAGCAGCTCGGTCATCAGCGTGCGCATGGTGGCGACGTCGTCGTTGATCCCGCGCAGCAGCACCGTCTGGTTCCCGACCGGGATCCCGTGCCGCAGCAGACGGTCGACGGCCGCCGCGGCCTCCGGGGTGATCTCCTTCGGGTGGTTGAAGTGGGTGTTCAGCCAGACCGGGTGGTACTTGGCGAGCATCGCGCAGAGGTCGTCGGTGATCCGCTGGGGCAGCAGCACGGGGAACCGGCTGCCGATCCGGATGATCTCCACGCTGGGGATCGCCCGCAGACCGGCGATGATCTCTTCCAGCTTGCCGTCCTGGTAGGAGAGCGGGTCGCCGCCGGTCAGCAGGACGTCCCGGATCTCGGGGTGGTCGGCGATGTAGCGGAGGTCCTCGTCGTAGGAACCGCCCTCGTCGTCGCGGAAGTAGGTGCCGTCGACGTCGGTCGTGTGGAACTTGCGGGTGCAGTGGCGGCAGTAGACCGGGCACGCCTCGGTGATCAGCATGATCACCCGGTCCGGGTACTTGTGCACCACCCGGTTGGTCTTGCGGTAGAAGGTGTCACCGACCGGGTCCACCTCGGCGCCGGGGAACTCCATCAGCTCGCCGAGCGCGGGCACCGCCTGCTGCCGGACCGGGCAGCTGGGATCGTCCGGGTCCATCAGCGAGGCGTAGTACGGGGTGACGCTCCAGCGGTACTTGCCCGCCACCCCGGCGATGGCCTTCTCCTCGTCGGGGCTCGGGTTGATCCACTGACGGGCCTTGTCGAGGGTGGTGATGCGCCGACGCATGTGCCAGCGCCAGTCGTCCCAGTCGCTCTCCGGGACCCTGGGACGGATCAGTTCGGGGCGGGTGACAGCCGTGGGTTCGCGAAGGGTGTCGGACATGGCGGCTCCAGTACGACGCGGTCGACGGGTGTGAGGGTGGTGCTGAGGGTGCTGAGGGTGCTGAGGGTGCTGAGGGTGGGGCTGTGGAGGTGGCCGGGACGGGTGGGGCCGGACCGGCGGGCGGACGGGGTGCTGTGGGGATCAGGACGGGGCCGGGGCCCGGGTGGGGTCCGGGGCGCGGATCGGGGCGGGCGGCGGCTCACAGCGGAGCCAGCGCGAGTTGGCGCAGCGTGCGGGCGACCCGCTGGGCGCCGCGCAGGTCGTCCAGGGCCGGGTCGAGCAGGTGCCACGGGCCCGCGGCGGGTGCGCCGCCGGCGCCGGACTGCGCCCACAGGCCCGGATCCGCGGGATCCTCGGCCGAGGGCAGGGGCAGGACGCCGACGAGCTGCTCGGCCAGAGCGCGCTGGGCGGGTCCGAGCGCCGGTAGCAGGGCCAGCGGTGCCCGCCGCGCCTGGGCGAGGGCGAGCGCCCCGAGCACCGGGGAGGCCAGGAACACGGCGGCCTCGGCGTGCAGCGCGTCCGGGTCGGTCTCGGCGGCCCGGCCCAGCCGCAGGCCCGGCCGCCCGGTGAGGCCGCCCAGTGCGGATCGCAGCAGGTCGAGCCCGGTGTCGGCGACCACGGTGCAGCTCCCGGTGCGGTGCAGCGCGGCCGCCACCAGGGCGGGGAGTGCCGCCCCGGCGAAGGCCTCCGCCTCGGCGGCGGGGACGCGCCAGAGCGAGAGCAGCAGCAGGGTGCCCGAGCGGGACCGGCTCCGGCCGGTGCGCTGCGGCGCGAGCACTCCGGTGGGCCGGACGCCCCGGCCGGCGGGCCCGGCCGCCGGCAGCCACCCGGGCCGGTGGACCCGCCCCAGGGCGCGCTCCGGCGGCGCGTCGGCCGCCGGGCTGTCGGCGGCCGGGGTGCCGGCCGGCAGGCGCTCGGTCGGCAGGCGCTCGGGCGGCACCCCGGCGGCCGGGTGGCCCGAGATCAGGTGCACCACCGGCACGCCCAGGCCCAGCAGGTGCTCCGTCCTCGCCACGTCGTCGCAGACCAGTGCGGTGACCGGCGGCGGATCGACGTCCTCGGCGCCGACCGGACGGAGGTCGCCGAGGTGGGCGGCCACCCGCCGCAGGGCGAGCGTCGAGTCCAGCTGGTCCGGCCGGGCGCTCAGCAGCACACGGGGGCCGTGCGGCGAGCCCTGGGCCGCCGCCGAATCCGGGCCGTCGGGCGCACGCCGGGTGGGCGTGGCCGGGTCGGTGCCGGGGTCCAGGGGACCCGGTCGGTCGGGTGCGGCCGGAGCCTGCCGACCGGAGCTCAGTAGTGCCACGGGCCCACCGCCCCCAGCCGCGCCACGTCGTCGCTGTATCCGGCGGCGGTGGTGGAGCACCCGTTGCACACCGCGGGACCGCGTTCGCGGAACCAGTCGGCGTGGGCCCGGAAGACCGGGGTGTCCAGCTGGATCACCCCCTGCTCCCGCAGCGGGGCGCCACCCGGCCCGTCGTCGCCCTCCCGGTGCGGGATGCAGCTGCACGCGTACATCCGCCCGTACTTGCCGTCGACGTAGATGACGTCGTCCGCGACGTGGCAGAGCGGTTCGGCCGCGCGCGGGGTGACGGAGTCGGCGAAGTACCGCTCCTGCTCCTGCGGGGTGTCGCCGTAGAAGCGCTTGCCCATCGGGACGAGCAGCGCGGCCGGATCGGCGTCGTAGACCGGATCGCAGACGCTTCGGACGTGGTCGGCGTCGGGGTAGGTGATGCTGCGGTCGAGCTTGAGGGCGGACAGCTCCCACTGGCGCACCCCCGCCCCGGTCAGGACCTCCTGCAGTGCGGGCATCTCGGTGTAGTTGTGCGGCCCGACGACGGTGTTGACCCGGGGCAGCACGCCGAGTTCCGCGGCGGCGCGCAGACCGGCGAGCCCGCTGTCGAACATCCCGGGCGAGCGCCGGTAGACGTCGTGGGTGGCGCCCGAGGAGCCGTCCAGGCTGACGATCACCTGCGCCAGGCCGGCCGCGGCCAGCGGGGCGGCCATCCGGGGCAGCAGCGACCCGTTGGTGATGAGGGACATCCTCATCCCGGCGGCGGCGCCCGAGCGGACCAGCTCCACCACGTGCGGGTGCATCAGCGGCTCGCCGCCGGTGAACCGGACGTAGCCCACGCCGGCCGCCCGGGCCTTGGGCAGGAGGTCGTCGAAGTCCTCGCGGGAGAAGCGGAAGGTGTCGCGGGAGAGTGCGAACTCGCACATGAAGCAGTCGGCGTTGCAGGCTTCCAGGATCCGGATGAAGAGGTAGCGATCACGTGCACGCACGGAGGGGGGACCTTCCAGACGACTCACGGGACAGGCGGGGCGGGTGACGGGCGGTGCGCCCGGGACGGGCGGTCAGACGGGCCGGTCCGGTGCGGCCAGGACGCCGAGCAGGGCGTCGGCCACCTGGACCGCTCCGCCGGTGCCGACCGCGGTGGTGAGCGCGCCCCAGTCGTCGACCGCGGTGGACCGGCGCAGCGCCGCCAGGACGCCGTCGCGCAGGGCGTGGCGGACGGCCGGGCGGTCGGCGCCGAGCGCGGCCCGCCCGATCGAGTCGTAGATCAGCTCCAGCGCGTGGTCCTCGCCCTCGGAGCGCAGCGCCAGCGCCTCCTCCTCGACGAGCACGTCCTTGGGCCAGAGCACCCGCAACGGGGCCCCGAGCGCCTGGCCGTGGTAGCGGCCGTTGAAGATCTGGCTGAGGTTCTGCGGCGGCAGGCAGACGGTGGGGACGCGCAGGCCGCCCGCCTCCAGCAGGGTGGTCAGCCCGGGCGAGGTCAGCAGGACGTCACTGTCGGCCAGCCGTTCCAGGAAGGCGCCGTGGCCGAGCGGGCCGGTGGTCGTCCGGGGCGGGGCGACCGACTCGTCGACCAGCCGGCCCGCCAGCTCGGCGGGTAGGTTGCCGGCGATGTGCACCTCCTCGACCCCGTGGGCGGCGAGGGCCTCCAGGGCGGCGGGGACGACCAGGCGCGGGTAGTGCTCCGGATCGCCGAGCGTCGGCGCGCGCAGCCCGCCCAGGCTGACCAGCGCCCTCCGGTACGGGCGGCGGGGGCCGGCGCGGCGGTGGCCGGTCGCCGGATCCGGGCCGCGGGGCGCGGCGATGACCGCCTCGACCCAGCGCAGCGCCCGGGCGTCGGCCAGCACGTCCAGGCACTCGGGCGGCAGCTCGACGCTCTTCTGCGCGCAGTACACCGTGGCGTCCAGCGGCAGCGCGGCCCGGTCGCCCTCGGACCAGAGGAAGGGCAGGCTGTCGACGAACACCGTGGGCACCCCGGCCGCCAGCAGGGCCGTCGCGGCGGCGCCGTCCAGTACGACCACGGCGGCCCGCACCCCCTGGGACCGCACGAACTCCTCGACGGCCGGGGCCAGTCGCCCGGGATCGGCGGGCAGGTCGTGCCAGGCGTCCACCGCGTGCTCGGCGAGCAGCGGGCGGCCCAGCCCCGAGGCCAGCCCGACGAACCGCAGGGGAGGGGTGGGCCGGTCCCGCAGGGCGGAGAGCACGGCACTGAGCTTCCCCGAGCTGCCCCAGCCGAATTCCGCGCCGACGAGTGCGACGGTGGCCGGACCGGACCGCGAGCTGTGGTGGTCGGAGTGCGAAGCGAGATCGGACGGCATGGGATATCTCTCGCCTTCCTGGCAGGGCCGGCAGGGTCGGAATCGGAAGGAGCGCGGCGGCGCGGACGAACACGGGGAACGCCGGAGGGAGATCACACCCGCCTTGCGGTTCCGCTTCCTTCGGGTACAACCGTTCCGCAGATCACGGAATGGCACAAGGGCTTTATCCAGCATTCCGACTTGCGAGTGAATTACGCGATCGAGCGACTAACGATGATCCGATGAACGGGAGTTGATGATTCACCAGGGCGGCCGAGCCCGCTCCGGAGCGGCACCGAAAATGGATCGCCCACCGAGTGACCGGCCGCTACAATCCGCGCATGGGCTACCTCGAAGCCGCCAGTCTCGGTCATGTTCTCGCCGACGGTCGCGAGCTCTTCCACGACGTCTCGTTCCGGGTACCGGCAGGCGAAACCGTCGCGCTCATCGGCGACAACGGCGCGGGCAAGACCACCCTGCTGCGCATACTCGCGGGAGAGATCCCCGCGCAGCGGGGGTCGTTCCGCAGCCAGGGCGCGGTCGCGGTGATGCCGCAGTTCATCGGCAGCCTGCGCGACGACCGGACGGTCCGGGACCTCCTGCTCACCGTCGCGCCACCGCCGCTGCGGGCATCGGCCGCCGCCCTCGACGCGGCCGAGCTCGCGATGATGGAGGCCGACGACGAGCCCACCCAACTCCGCTACGCGCAGGCGCTGGTGGACTGGGGCGAGGCCGGGGGCTACGACTACGAGGTGCTCTGGGACACCGTGACGGTCGCCGCGCTCGGCACGCCCTTCCAGGTGGCCCAGTACCGCGAGGTGGCGACGCTGTCCGGCGGCGAGCAGAAGCGGCTCGTCCTGGAGGCGCTGCTCCGCGGCCCGGCCGAACTGCTGCTGCTGGACGAGCCGGACAACTACCTCGACGTGCCCGGCAAGCGCTGGCTGGAGGAGCAGCTCGCCCAGACCCGGCAGGGCGTGCTGCTGATCACCCACGACCGGGAGGTGCTGAGCCGCACGGCCGGCCAGGTGGTCACCCTGGAGGGCGGCACGGCCTGGACGCACGGCGGCGGGTTCGCCACCTGGGCCGAGGCCCGCGAGGCCCGCTGGCAGCGCGCGGCCGAGGTGCGGCAGCGCTGGAGCGAGAAGCACGAGCAGCTCAAGGAGCTGGTCCGGACGCTGCGTCAGCAGTCCTCGATCAGCGACGAGATGGCCTCGCGCTACCACGCCGCGCAGACCAGGCTGGCGAAGTTCGAGGAGGCCGGGCCGCCGCCCGCGCCGCCGCGCCGCCAGCGGGTCGCGCCGGACCTGCGCGGCGGCCGGACGGGCGTCCGGGCGATCACCTGCCAGGGGCTCGAACTCAGCGGCCTGATGAGGCCGTTCGACCTGGAGGTGTTCTTCGGGGACCGGGTCTGCGTGCTCGGGTCGAACGGGTCCGGGAAGAGCCACTTCCTGCGCCTGCTGGACGAGGCCGGCGGGGAGGCGGCCGGTACGGTGGCGCACACCGGCGAGTGCCGGCTGGGCGCACGGGTGCGGCCCGGGCTGTTCGCCCAGACGCATCGGCACCCGGAGTGGGCCGGCCGGACGCCGGCCGAGATCCTGGGCGCCGGCGAGGGCGACCGCCCCGGGCTGGACCTGGAGCGCGCGATGTCGGCCCTGAGCCGGTACGGGCTGGCGGGCGCGGGCCGGCAGAACTTCGAGACCCTGTCGGGCGGCCAGCAGGCGCGGTTCCAGATCCTGCTGCTGGAGCTGGCCGGGGCGACGCTGCTGCTGCTGGACGAGCCGACCGACAACCTCGACCTCATCTCGGCCGAGGCGCTGGAGGAGGCCCTGGCGGCGTTCACCGGGACGGTGGTGGCGGTCACCCACGACCGCTGGTTCGCCCGGGTGTTCAGCCGCTTCCTGGTCTTCCGGGCGGACGGCCGGGTGGTCGAGGCCGACGAACCGGTCTGGGACGAGGGGCGGGTCAGCCGCGTCCGGAGCTGACCCCGACCGGCCCGCGGCGGCCGCGCCCGGCGCCGCGACCCATCGCACCCGGCCGACCGGAAGGCCGACGGGACGGTCGATGGAAAGACCGATGGGAAGCCCGTCCCGCCGTCCGTGTCCGGCAGGTTGATCTCCGTACGCCGAAATTCGAGCGGACCCGGGCGGCACGTCACCGGCCGAAGGGCGGGGCGTGGTGCGGCGCCCCGGCCCCGGGACGGGAACGGGGGGTCCCGGGGGGAGAAGGCGGCCAGAGAGTAGGGCGCGAGTGGCTGAAAATCAATACTAGGCAAAGTTATTTCATTACGAGTACGGTGCCGCCGTGTTTCCGACCGGGCCACCGGGGCCCGAACACCCGCACCGAGCCGCCGGTGCCCGTCCCCGCCGGTGCCCGTCACCGCCGGCCGTGCACGGCGGAAACCGGGCCACGTCGGACGACGAGCCGTACTCCCCATCGCCACCACCAGCCGCGCCCCGACACCGGACCGCCCTGCGGTCCGGCCGCAGCAATCCACGGTCGCACCACTCCGGGACGCCACCGTCCCCCACCCCTGGAGGGAAAGCACCATGAGATCCAGCAGCACGACTCCTGCTGTCCGGCGATCGGTCACCCGCTTCCTGCCCGCCGCGGTCGCCGCGGCGGCACTCGTCCTCGCGGGCGTGCCCGGCGTCACCGCGGTGCCGGTCGCCGCCGCGGCCGACTCCGCGGTCAGCGCCCCGGTGCTGACGGGCCGACAGCTCGCCGCGTCCTGGACGGGCCCGCTGAGCACCCAGGGCCGGTACGTCGTCGACGCCAAGGGAGACCGCTTCAAGCTGAAGTCGGCCAACTGGGCCGGCGCCCAGGGCACCTGGGAGGGCAGCGGGGACGTCGACGACCCGGCGAACAACCAGGCGGGGCAGGTGTCGCACAACATCCCGCTCGGTCTGGACCGGGTGCCGATGGCCCAGCTGATGTCGGACTTCCACGGCCTGGGCATCAACAGCGTCCGGCTGCCGTTCGCCAACGCGATGGTCCACGACACCACGACGGTGCCCGACGCGGCGGTCACCGCCAACCCGCAGCTCAGGGGCAAGACCCCGCTGCAGGTCTACGACGCCGTGGTAGCCGCGCTCACGGCCGACGGCTTCGCGGTCGTCCTCAACAACCACACCACCAGCTACCGCTTCTGCTGCTCCCTGGACGGCAACGAGCGGTGGAACAGCGGTCAGTCCACCCAGCAGTGGGTCGACGACTGGGTGTTCCTGGTGAACCGCTACAAGGCGAACAAGCGGGTGGTCGGCGCCGACCTGCGCAACGAGGTCCGTCGCGACACCTGGGACGACCCCAACTGGGGCACGGGGGACAGCCACGACCTCTACAAGGCGTTCGAGGAGGCCGGTAACGCGATCCTCGAGGCCGACCCGGACATGCTGATCGTCATGGAGGGCATCAACTGGCAGGGCATCCCCCAGGGCATGTTCAGCCACGGCCGTCCGATGCTCACCCCGGTCGGCCATCTGTCGAACACCCTGGTCCGGTCGGGCAAGCTGGTCTACGCCGCGCACTTCTACGGCTACACCGGGCCCAACCACACCGGTGCGAGCGGTGGTTGGCAGAACGGGGAGACCAACGACCCCCGGTACCAGGACCTCAGCCCCGAGGAGCTCGTCAAGGTCGTCGGCGATCAGGCGCTGTTCGTCACCGAGGCCGGTCAGCACTTCACCGCCCCGGTGTGGATCAGCGAGTTCGGCGCCGCCGGCCGCGGATCCGACAACGCCAAGGAGAAGGACTGGTTCGACCGGTTCACCGACATCCTGGCGAGCCACGACACCGACTTCGCCATGTGGCCGCTGGTCGGCTGGACCGACGCCAACGGCAGGCCGAACGACAACTGGGCGCTGATCTCCTACGACGCCAAGGGCAAGCGCTCCGGCCTCCAGGACGGCGGCGACTGGCGGGTCGACGACTGGAACAAGATCGTCAACGCGCAGGGCAGGACCGGCCAGGTCGACAAGGTCGACCACTGGAACATGCTCAGCCTCTCGGGCGGTGACCAGAACCTCTCGATCACCATGCGCGCCAAGGGCGACTGGTCGTACGGAAACTACAAGGCCGCCTGCCCGGACGGCGAGCGCCTGATCGCCCTCGGGCGCGGCAACAGCAGCGGTCTGTGCACCGACGCCGACGAGCCCGCCGCCGGCAGCGGCGGCTGGACCGTCGTCAACAGCGAGAAGTACGTGACCAGTGACTGGGCCTGGGGCTACAACAAGATCCAGTGCCCGGACGACACCTTCGCCGCCGGCTACAGTGCCAACGGCTCGATCGTCGCCCTGGTCTGCCGGCCCTCCGCCGCGCCGCTGCCGACCGGCGGCCGCACCATCTGGTTCGACCACGGCGACAACCGGCCCGCCACCGGCGGCTCGGTGCGGAGCGACTGGGCGCCGGGCTCCTACAAGGGCCAGTGCGAGGACGACGAGTACATCGCCGGCGTCGCGATGACCTGGAAGTGGAACGAGCACGGCGTCCCCGACGCGCTGCTCTGCCGCCCGCTGAAGTGATCCGTCCGTCGGCCCCGCGCCGGGGCTGATCGGCTTCATCGACGCTCGGGACCTCCGTCCCCCGGAACCTCCGTGCCCCCCGGCCCGGAGACCTCCGGGGGCGCGGAGGTCCTGCCGTTTCCCGACCTCTCCGCCGTCGCCGAGGGCCCGCGCCCCCGGCCGTGGCCGGATCCGGAGGTGCGGGACGGACCCGGTTGCCCACCCATCGGCAAGGTTATCTACCCTGGTGGACTTACTGTCCAGCTGGTAGCACCCAGGTCCAGGAAGAGGCGGTCTCGTCATGCCAGTCGGAGCGGAGCGCGTCAGGCCGGAACCCTCCGGGCGACCGACCATGAAGGACGTGGCGGCCGTCGCGGGCGTGGCGCTGAAGACGGTGTCACGCGTGGTGAACGGTGAGCCGGGCGTGAGCAAGGAGACCGAGGCCAAGGTCCGCGCGGCGATCGAGCAGCTCCGCTTCCGCCGTCACGACGGTGCCCGGATGCTGCGGCAGGGCAGCTGGACGCGGTGCATCGGCCTGATCCTGGAGGACCTCGCCGACCCGTTCTACGCACAGCTCGGCCGGGCGGTCGAGGAGATCGCCCGCGCGCACGACTCGCTGCTGCTGACCGCCTCCTCCGTCGAGGACCCGGTTCGGGAGGAGGAGCTGGCCCTGGAGTTCTGCGAGCGCCGGGTCGACGGGCTGATCATCGTGCCGACCTCGGCCGACCACGGCTACCTGGCCGGCGAGCTCGCCGCGGGTACGGCGGTGGTCTGCGTCGACCGCCCCGCCGCGGGACTGTCGGTGGACACCGTCCTGGCCGACAACCGGGGTGGTGTGGCGGACGGGGTCGGTCACCTGATCCGCCAGGGGCACCGCCGGATCGGCTACCTCGGTGACGCCCCCGGCATCTACACCGCCGCCGAGCGGCTGGCCGGCTACCGCGAGGCGATGGCGGACGCGGGGTGCGGGACGGGGGAGCACTGGGTGGCGATGGGCCGGCCCGATCCGCTGGGCGTCCGCTTCGCCCTCGACCGGATGCTGGCCGGCCCCGAGCCGGTGACCGCGCTGATGTGCGGCAACAACCGGGCGACCGTCGCCGTCCTGCGCGACCTGGCCACCCGCGGGACGCACCCGGCGCTGGTCGGCTTCGACGACTTCGAGCTCGCCGACATGCTCCCCGTGCCGGTGACGGTGGTCGCGCAGGACCCGACCGCGATGGGGCGGATGGCGGCCGACCTGCTCTTCCGGCGGATGGACGGCGAGCGGGCGCAGCCCCAGCGGCTCCAGATCCCGACCCGTCTGATCCAGCGCGGCTCCGGAGAGCTGCCCCGCTGACGCCCTCGCGCGGTGCCCGGGTTCCGGCGCCGGACCCGCAGCCGGCGTGGTGTGGGACGGTCTCCTCGCCTCTCGATTCCGCCATCGGCTGACATCGTTGTCATCAGTTGCCCGGAAGGGTACGCAGGGTGGAACGGTGCCCCTGTTCACGGCTGTGCTCCTCGAGGAGGACGATGTCGACTGAGCCTCCGGGGCGTGCGGGGTGGCGCGCCGTCACGTCCTACTCGCCCGGGTCCCAGGCGCTGAGCTGCTCGAAGACGCGCCGGTCGCCGTCGAGCTCCAGGGAGTCGATCGGGATGCGGTTGTGCAGGATGAGGACCAGCTCGTTGGCCGTGCCCCGGGCCGAGAGGGAGGCGGGAGCCGCGTCCGGTTCCTGGCCGGCAGCGGTGGCCGGCAGGGTGCCGGGCTCGGGGAGGCGGACGGTCCGTGCGCCGTCGGCAGAGAGCGAGAGGCGCCAGGAGCGACCCTCGGAGGCATGGAAGTCGATGGCAGCGGGCTTGTGGGGCCAGGCACCTGTCGTGGCGACGCAGGTGGACAGGAACTCCTCGACGCCGTCGAGCGCCACCTCGACCGGCAGCGGCTGCGGCGTACCGACGGTGATCTGGGCGTCGTACGTGTGCACCGCCATCTGCTGGAGCTGGTGCCGGGCTACGGCACCGGTGGTGTGCGGCGACTGCAGCGTCTCCCACCACGACCAGCAACCGCGATCCGGGCCGGCCTCCCGCAACGCGTCCACCAGCTGCTCCGTGGACTCCGACAGCCAGGCCAGCAGGGCCTCGCGCTCCCGAGGCGCGGCCGACGCGCCCTCCGCCGCGGACTTGGCCGGAGCGGGCCCTGCGGCGACGGTGGCGGCCCAGTCGCGGCGCCCCTCGCCGATGTGCTGTGCCAGATCGAACAGCGTCCACTCGGGGCAGGTCGGTACCTGTGCGTCGAGACTGGGCGCGGAGGCGATCGCGGCGCGGAAGGCGGTCGATCGTTCGCCGATCAGTCGCAGCAGAGCAGGGAACTCGAGTGTCATGGCCACCCCGAATCTCTATCATCGCGCTCCGATGATCCGACAGTGATTATTCACAGCGCCATCACGGGCGGACCTGCGCCACCGCGGCGAACCGACGGCGGACGTCGCGGACGGGAGACGGCAGGTCAACCGGGGGCGGCCCGCAGATTGCCCATCAGCAGGCCGAGGGCGAACGCGAAGCGGTCCTGTCCGGTGCCGGAGACCAGCTCGGCGGCATGGCGTTGCGATGTGCGCGTACAGCGACGACTGACCGGCGCCGAGCACGGCGGCGACCCGGCGGATGGTCAGCGCGTCGTCGGCGAGATGGGAGCGCGGGTGCAGCTTCTTCGGCGCCACGTCCCGGCCGAGCATCTCGTCCTCGGTCCGCCAGGCCGTCCCCATGCCGTCGGCCCGATGTGTTCGGCCGACCGCTACCGCCCGCCGACCCAGCCGACCCCGGTCCGACACGACGCGTACCTCCGCTCGCCCCGCCTGCGGGGAGGGAACTCTCGACAACGTAGGACTTCACCCCGGTCGGCGGAGCGGACGCAGGTGCGGAATGCCGCTGCGGACACCCCGGCACCGGTCCGTGCCGCCGCTTCGCGTGCCGTGGCCGACCGGTGGCCGGGGGCGTCATCGGGATGTCATCGGTCGCTGCCACGGTGGTCCGGTGACCTGGGCCGACCGCGGACCGCACCGGAGTGCGGACGCGTCGGCGCCAACTGCGTAGGAGGATCGAATGCGAGCACGAAGGATCGCGGCCGCGTCGGCCGGAATCCTGCTGACCGTCGGGCTCACGGCGGCACAGGGCGCCACGGCACAGGCGGCCACCACGCGGGTGACCGCCCCGTGCGAGGGCACCTACACGATCGTTGTCGGGGGCACCGGCAGCTCGTGGAACAACGACGGGTTCTACGGCAACATCCAGCAGCACGTCGGGTATCCCACCCAGATCCCCAACGGTGCGAGCGCCCGGGCGGGCGTCAACGAGCTGAACCGGCTGGTCCGCGACCAGCGCGCCGCGTGTCCGGGCCAGCACGTCAAGATGGCCGGGTACTCGCTGGGAGCCGGCGTGGTGCACACCTGGGTGAGCGAGAACTGGAACACGTTCGACAACGTCAACGCCATCCTCGTCGCCGACCCCAAGCGCCAGGGCCCGCCCGGTGCCAACGGCGGCGCCGTGCCCTTCGGCGGCCTGATCGGCCCGCCGCTCGCCGGTGCCGACCGGAACTTCGGCAACGTGCCCGTCAAGACGATCTGCCACTGGGACTACGTCTGCGACGAGTCCGCCGGCATCTGGACCTACCCGAACAACCACGTCAAGAACTACCCCGAAGACTTCAACATGGACCACCACAACGACAGCGCCAGCGAGCAGTGGTACAACGGCGCCTGGTACCCCTGGTAGCCGAGGGGCGCTCGCGCGGGCCCTCCGTCGGCCCCCGGTGGCCGGGACTCCCCGGCCACCGGGGGCCGACGGCCCACCGGGCTCAGCGCCCGGTGAGGCCGAGACCGGCCTCGTCCCCGCGCAGGACCATCTGGAACGTCCGGCGCAGCATCCGGCTCGGCGGCACCCCCAGGTCGCCGGCCAGCCGGCGGCGGGCGCGGTCGAACACGGCCAGGGCGTCGGCCTGCCGGCCGCTCCCGTACAGCGCGCGCATCAGCATCGCGGCCACCAGCTCGTTCAGGGGGTGCTCCGCGGACAGCGCGAACAGCTCGGCGATCGCCTCGCAGTGCCGGCCCAGCCGCAGCTGCCACTCCAACTTCCGCTGCGCGACGGCGATCCTGCGCTCGGTGAGGCGCAGCCGCTCCAGTTCGGCGAGCGGGCCCGGCAGGCCGGCCAGCAGCTCCCCGCGGAACAGGTCCAGCGCCTGGGAGCAGAGCCGGACCGCCTCGGCAGGGTCACCCGCCCGATGGGCCGTCCCGGCCTCGGTGACCAGGCCCTCCATCCGCGCCAGGTCCACCTCGGCGGCGCCGGGGGCGAGGCGGTAGCCGCACCGGTCGTGCTCGATCACCGCGTCCGGGCCGCCCCCGACGCGCAGGGTCTTGCGCAACCGGTAGACGTGGACCGGCACCACGTTCGAGAACGGCGGCTCCGACCCCCATACGCCGTCGAGCAGCTCCTGCTGACTGACCGTCCGCCCGCCGCGCAGCGCCAGCGCCGCCAGGACGGCCTGCTGGCGCAGGTGCCCCAGGTCCAGGGACCGCCCGTCGTACCGGGCCCGCAGCGGCCCCAGCACGGAGATCTGCACCTTCGCTCCGGCCGCCCGGCCGGCGGAGCTCCGCGGCACCGGGCCCGCCACCGGCGGGCGGGGGCCGCGGCCCGGGGCGACCAGTCCGCAGTCGAAGGCGTGGACGATGGCGGCGGCCCGGTCGCGCAGCCCGAGCTTCCCGAGGATCCGCGCGATGCGCCCGGCCACGGCTGCCTCCGAGACGGCCAGGGCGGCGGCGATCTCGTCGTCCCGCAGGCCGCAGCCGACCGCGTGGAGCACCTCGCGCTCCTCGTGCCCGAGGGCGGCGGCGCTCGGCCGGCGGGTGGTGGCGGTGGTCGGCATCGCTGCTCCCTGGACGCTGGGCCGGCCGGACTGGCGGACGCCGTCGAAACGGTAGAAGGAGCGGCGCCGGCCGGGAATCCGGAACGATCCGGGGTGCTGCCCCCGGCGGATCGGCGGATCGGCGGATCGGCGGAACGGCGGGTCAGGGGCAGGGGAGGAGCGCGGGGCGGTCCCTGGTGCGGACGGCCGGGAGCCAGCCGGTGGTGGGTCCGGGGAGGCGGATGCGGTACCAGAGCGTGGAGGTGCGGTCCTCCTCGTCGATGACGGGGAGCCCGGTGGGGAGCTGGCAGTCGACGTCGAGGACGTCGTCGTGCCAGACACGGGTGGGGAGGACGTTCTCGGCGGTGTAGGGGTGCCGGGGGTCGACGGCCAGGCCCAGGCTGCACTGGGGGTCGCGGTCGGTGCGGTCCTGGCAGCCGCGTTCGGCGTTGAAGACCCGGATCTGGGACGGGTGCGCGGCCGGCCGCGGGTGCGGCCAGAGGGCGGCGGCGGTGACGGCGGCCGTGGCGCAGGTGGCGAGGGCGAGCAGGGCGGTGCGCGGTCGTGGGCGGCGCGGACGGCGGCCGGACCGGTGGGCGCGGACGCGGGCGAGCAGGCTCTCGGCGGTGTGCGGGGCACGGGCGGCGTGGGTGGGGGCGAGGCAGTCGGCAGCGAGAGCGCGCCAGAACGGCGGGACGGCGGGGGACAGGCGCAGCGGGGCGCGGCCCTCGGCGTACTGCTGGGCGGCGGCGCTGCGGGTGGTCGCCGTCGCGCCGGGGAAGGGCGGGACCCCGGCGGCGAACACCTCGTGGATCACCACGCCGAGCGCCCAGATGTCGGCCGTGGTGCGGATCTTGACGCCGCGTTCGCCGAGTGGTTCCTTCCAGCGTTCCGGTGGGAGGTAGTCGGGGGTGCCCATGGGGGCCGAGTGGCCGTGGGTGCCGGTGAGTTCGATGGCGAGGCCGAAGTCGGAGAGGCGGACCTCGCCGTCCCGGCCGATCAGGACGTTCTCGGGTTTGAGGTCCATGTGGACCCAGCCGGAGCGGTGCAGATGGGCCAGGCCCTCGCAGACGCCGGCGACGATCCCGGCGCCCCGGGCCTCGTCGACGCCGGTGGCGAGCAGGTCGCGCAGGGTGCCCCGGGCGCGTTCCATGACCAGGACGATCGCGCCGTCGAGCGCCGGGTGGCCGGGGGCGGCCAGGGTGAGGGTGTCGAGCAGCCGGATCAGCCGGGGGTGCGGGGCGGTCCGGGCCAACTCGGCCTCCCGGCGGGCGGCTTCGGCGACCTGGCGGGCCTGGCGGGGGGCGAGCCCGGCGACCGGCAGCACCTTGAGGGCGACCGTGTCGTCGGCGTCGGCGTCGGCGTCGGTACCGGTACCGGTGCCGGTACCGGTGCCGATGTCGGTGTCGTCGGAGCCGGGCGGGCCGGCCGGGTCCCCGGTGCGGCGGGCGGCGTAGACGGTCGCCCAGCCGCCCTCGCCGATGACTCCGGTGACGGTCCAGTCGCCGACCCGGTGGCCGGGCGGCAGCAGTTCCCCGTCGTCTCCGCCGAAGGCCTGGTCGCGCACCACGGCGCCCCTCCCTAGCGTGCCGGCTCGGCGGTCTCGGGGCGCGGCAGGAGCCCGAGGTGCTCCTCGCGAACGATGCCGAACTTCAGGGCGACGCCGACGACGGCCTCGCGCTTGCCGCTGCGGCGGTCCGAGCGGTCGGTGTCGTCGGGCAGGTCGACGCGGAGCTTCTCGTCGGCGAGGTAGTCCAGGTGCGAGCTGACCGCGCGGGCGGTGAGCCGGGCGCAGGCCGGGTGGCCGCGCAGCCGGGCGACCACCTGGGGGGTGGTGGGCACGGCCGCGGGGGAGCGGTCGCGCAGCCACGGTTCGCAGAGCGCGACCAGCACCAGGAAGTAGGTGGCGGTCTCGTCCAGCGAGTACGCCGTCATGGTGCGGCTCTCCCAGGAGCCGCCGCCGCGGGCGTGCGGGTCCAGGTAGACGTGGTCGGGCGCGAACACCTGGAAGGACAGCGGGGTCTCACGCCGCGAGGGCAGCACCACCCGGGCGAACTCGAACGGGATCGGTGCGCCGATCCGCCGCGGCGGCACCCGCAGATACTCGCCGGCGCCCTCCGGGTTCTCCACCAGGTAGGCGTGGGTGCTGCTGAGGTTGCTCAACTGCCAGTGGTCGTCGGTCGCGTGGATCTCACCGGCGAGCCGGGAGACCGTCTCGTCGCCGAGCCGGAGCTCCACCGGCGTGCCGGCGGAGCCGCGGCCGAAGCGCGCCCGCTCTCCCGGACCGAGCCGCAGGGTCACCGCGTCGTCGCCGTTCCCCGCCGGCAGGTGGACGAGAATCCCGCTCACCGTTCCCCCGTTTCGCATGCCGACCATTGCCAGACGGACGAACGTTACCTCCTTGCGCATGACAATAAACCGTATGGTGGCGCAGGCCACGTGACGGAGCGTCGGGGAGTAGCGGGGCGGGATCGGCTGGCCGGGGGGTGGGTGGTCGTCGAGGGGGCGGACGGCTCGCGGGCGGGAGCGCTCGCGCTCCCGCCCGCGGCACCTGTCCCCTCAGGTGACGGCGGGGCCGGGGGTGGTGTTCAGCCAGGTCCATTCGGACCAGGTGGCC
>NZ_JBHWUI010000077.1:0-40013 GCF_042737525.1 Kitasatospora sp. NPDC059973
TTCCCCGACATCCAGGTGATCGAGCTGGCCACCGAGTGGAAGGGCGACGTCGCCTCCGCCAAGCTCCAGTCCACCCTGGCCGCCAACCCGGACCTGGGCGGCGTCTACATGCAGGCCGGCGGCGTCTTCCTGCAGCCCACCCTCGCCCTGCTCCAGCAGAAGGGCCTGCTCAAGCCCGCCGGGCAGCCCGGTCACATCGCCATCGTCTCCAACGACGGCATCCCGCAGGAGTTCGACGCGATCCGCAAGGGCGACATCGACGCGACCGTCTCCCAGCCCGCCGACCTCTACGCCAAGTACGCGCTGTTCTACGCGCAGGCCTCGGCCGAGGGCAAGACCTTCCAGCCCGGTCCCACCGACCACCAGTCCACCATCATCCAACTGCCCAACGGCCTGGAGGACCAGCTCCCCGCCCCCCTGGTCACCAAGGAGAACGTCGACGACCAGAGCCTCTGGGGCAACAACGTCGGCAAGTAGTCCCCGCCCCCGGTGAACGGCGGTGCCGGCCGAGCCTGCGGCCACCCGCCGCCGTTCACCGGAGCCCTCGGAAAGGACCCCGCCATGGCGGACCCCAGCCCCGGACGGGGCCCCGTCGTCGAGGCCGACGGGATCAGCAAGCGCTTCGGCGCCACCGTCGCCCTCAGCGACGCCCGCATCTCGGTCGCGCCCGGCGAGTCGCACGCCCTGGTCGGCCGCAACGGCGCGGGCAAGTCCACGCTCGTCTCGGTGCTCACCGGCCTGCAGAGCCCGGACACCGGCACCCTGCGGTTCGGCGGCGAGCCCGCCCCGGCACCCGGCGACACCGCTGCCTGGCGCTCCAGGGTCGCCTGCGTGTACCAGCGCTCCACCGTCATCCCCGCGCTGAGCGTCGCCGAGAACCTGTTCCTGAACCGGCACGGCCCCGACGACAGAGGCGCGCTGCGGCCGATCGGCTGGAAGCGGCTGCGCCGGCGCGCCGCCGAGCTGCTGGCCGAGTACGGCGTCGACGTCGACCCGACCGTTCGCGCCGAGGACCTGACCGTCGAACAGCGCCAGTTCGTGGAGATCGCCCGGGCGCTGTCCTTCGGTGCCCGCTTCATCATCCTGGACGAGCCCACCGCCAAGCTCGACGCCCGCGGCATCGAGCTGCTCTTCGACAAGCTGCGCTCGCTCCAGGAGCAGGGCGTCGCCTTCTTGTTCATCTCCCACCATCTGCAGGAGGTCTACGACCTCTGCTCCACTGTCACGGTCTACCGGGACGCGCGTCACATCGTCACCGCGCCGGTCTCCGAACTCGATCGGCGGGCGTTGGTGGAGGCGATGACCGGGGAGAGCGCTCGGGGCGGCGAGCCGTCCTGGGCGGTGACCGGCCGGACGGGCACCCACCGGGCCCCGCTGCTGACCGTCACCGGCTTGAGCCTGGTCGGCGCCTTCCAGGACGTGACCCTGACCGCGCGGGCCGGCGAGGTCGTGGGCCTGGCCGGCGCGGCCGCCAGCGGCAACGTCCGGTTCGGCGAGACCGTGGCCGGCCTGCACCGCCCCCAGACCGGGACCATCACCGTGGCCGGCCGTCCGGTGCGTACCGGGCGGGTCCCCGCCGCCCTCGCCGCGGGCATCGGGTTCGTTCCCGAGGACCGGCACCTCCAGGGCCTCATTCCGCAGCGCAGCGTCGCCGAGAACGCCACCCTGACCGTCACCGACCAGCTCGGCCCGTTCGGCACCGTGCTGCCCTCGCGCACCCGGGCCTTCGCCCGGCGGATGATCGACGAACTCGACATCAAGACGCCCGGGCCGGCGGCCCCCGTGTCCGCGCTGTCCGGCGGCAACCAGCAGAAGGTGGTCATCGCCCGGGCGCTGGCCACCGAACCGCACGTCCTCATCGCCGTCCGGCCCACCAACGGCGTCGACGTGAAGTCCAAGGAATCCCTGCTCGGCACCGTCCGCCAGGTCGCCGACGCCGGGCGAAGCGCCCTGATCGTGTCCGACGAACTCGACGACCTGCGGGTCTGCGACCGGGTCCTGGCCATGTTCCACGGCCGCGTGGTCGCCGAGTTCGAACACGGCTGGAGCGACGAACAGCTGGTCGCAGCCATGGAGGGCCTGGCCGGCCCGATTGACACGAAGGAACGCGATGTCTCCCACCACTGAGGTCCGCGCGCGCCCGGCGAGTGCCGTCACCGCGCCCGCCGACCGCCGCTTCACCCTCGCCCGCTACCGCGACCTGTCACTGGTGCCGGTCCTGCTCGTCCTGGGCGTCATCGGCTTCGCCGTCTCGCCGGCCTTCCTGACCTCCGACAACCTCCTGGGCGTCGGTCAGCAGGCCACCGAGCTGAGCCTGCTCGTCCTGGCCGAGGCGCTGATCCTGATCGCCGGCCGGATGGACCTCTCGCTGGAGTCCACGATCGGTGTGGCCCCGGTCATCGCGGTCTGGCTGGTCCTGCCCGACCACGGCGCGCGCTTCAACGGCCTCGGGCTGTTCCCCTCCTGGACGGCCGTCCCGCTGTGCCTGGCGGTCGGCGCGCTGATCGGCGCGGTCAACGGCTTCCTGATCCTCAAGCTGCGCCTGAACGGCTTCATCGTCACCTTGGGCGCGCTGACCCTGCTCCGCGGGCTCCAGGTCGCCGTCTCCCAGGGGCAGTCGATCGTCAACCTGCCCGGCTCGTTCACCTACCTGGGCGGCGCCCGCTGGTTCGGCGTCCCGGCGGCGATCTGGATCTGCGCCCTGCTCTTCCTCGCCGGCGGGTGCGCGCTCGCCTGGCTGCGCCACGGCCGCGCGCTGTACGCGATCGGCGGCAACCCCGAGGCCGCCCGTGCCGCCGGCATCCGGGTCGACCGGATCACCTGGACGGTGCTGGTCCTCGGCGGCCTGGTGGCCGCCTTCGCCGGCGTCCTCTACACGGGACACTACGGGTCCATCTCCGCCGACCAGGGCAACGGCTGGATCTTCCAGGTCTTCGCCGCCACCGTCATCGGCGGCGTCAGCCTCAACGGCGGGCGCGGCACCCTGTTCGGGGCGCTCACCGGGGTGCTGACCCTCCAGCTCGTGGTCAACGTGATGACCCTCGCGGGCGTGCCGCCGCTGTGGAACCAGTTCCTCAACGGCGCGATCATCATCGTCGCGCTGATCATCTCCCGCTTCGCCTCCGGCGAGAAGCAGGAGTGACGGGTCGTACGGCCTGCGAGCCGCGGCGGCGCCGCCGGGACCGGGTCCGGCCGGCCGCGCCGCCGCGGCCTCGCCCGACCCCCGTAGGCGCGAACACCCGGACGCAGGAGGCGATCACCATCGGGGTGACGGACGAGGCCATCGAGAAGATCAAGGGCATGATCGTCTCCGGCGTCCTGCAGCCCGGTGACCGGCTGCCCAGCGAGGCCGGCCTGGCCGACCAGCTCGGGCTGTCCCGCGGCTCGCTGCGCGAGGCCGTGCGAGCGCTCACCGCGATGCGGATCCTGGTCCCCCGACAGGGCGACGGCACCTACGTCTGCGGGCTGGAGCCGCACCTGCTCCTCGAAGCCCTGGCCTTCGCCGCCGACGTCTCCCACGGCCGCACCGCCCGCCAGCTCCTCCAGGCCCGACGGCTGCTCGAACCCCAGGTGACCGCCCTCGCCGCCGGCCGGCTCACCGACGACGAGCTGTTGGCGCTCCGGGCGATCCTCGACCGGAGCGCCACGGACATCGGCATCGAGGAGTTCGTCGAGCTGGACATCGAGTTCCACCGCGTCATCGCCGACGCCGTCGGCAACCCGGTGCTGTCCACCCTGCTCGGCGTCCTCTCCACCCACACCCAGCGGTTGCGGATCGTGCGCGGCGCCCTCCTCCGGTCCTGCGCCGCGGGCACCCGGATCTCCCCCGCCCGCGAGCAGGCCCACCTGGAGCACGAGGCCCTCTGGCGGGCCCTGGTCGACCGCGATGCCCTGCGCGCCGCCGGCGCCAGCACCGTGCACGTGGCGGCGGTCGAGGACTGGCTCGCCACCGGAACCACCACCGACCTCCGGGGCCCCGGCACCACCGCCTGACGGCGACGTGCCGAGACCCCGGCCCCCGGCGCCTCGCCCCGATCCGCCGGACCCCTACCACCCAGGACGTTTCGCCACATGAAGACACGTACCACCCGGACCGCCTGCACGGGCGGCGTCGTCGTGCTCCTCGCCGGGTGCCTCGGCGCCTGCGGAAGCTCCGGCGGGCCGAGCGGCTCCGCCCAGCAGATCGGCATCGACATCCCCCGCACCGACTCCGACTTCTGGAAAGCTTACGCGAAGTACCTCCAGCAGGAGATCGGCGCCCAGCAGTTGGACGTCCTGCCGCTCACCCACTCCGAGGGCGACGAGGCGAAGTTCACCGCGAACATCCAGGCGTTGCAGCGCCGCCGCCCCAAGTCCATCGTGATGGCGCCGCAGAACACCGTGACCACCGATGTCACGCTCTCCGGGCTGTTCGCCGCCAACATCAACGCGATCAGCGTCGACACCGAGCCGGAACACGGCAACGTCTACATGGTGGTGCGCACCGACAACAAGGCCTACGGCACCAAGGCCTGCGAGTTCCTCGGCAAGCAGCTCGGCGGCAAGGGCAAGGTCGCCGAACTCCAGGGCGCGCTCAACTCGGTCAACGGCTACGACCGTTCCGAGGCGTTCGCCACCTGCATGAAGCGGAACTACCCCAAGATCCAGGTCATCGAGCTGCCGACCGACTGGAGGGGCGACGTCGCCGCCACCAAGCTCCAGTCCACCCTGGCCACCCACCCCGACCTGAACGGCATCTACATGCAGGCCGGCGGGGTGTTCCTCCAGCCCACCCTCGACGTCCTGCGCCAGAAGGGCTTACTCAAGCCCGCGGGCCAGAGCGGCCACATCACCATCGTCTCCAACGACGGCATCCCGACCGAGCTCGCCGCCATCCGGGAGGGCCAGATCGACGCCACCGTCTCCCAGCCCGCCGACCTCTACGCCAAGTACGCCCTCTTCTACGCCCGGGCCGCGGCCCAGGGCAGGTCCTTCCAGACCGGGCCCACCGACCACCAGTCCACCATCATCCAGCTGCCCAACGGCCTGGAGGACCAGCTCCCCGCGCCCCTGGTGACCAAGGACAACGTGAACGATCCGGCGCTCTGGGCGAACCACCCCGTGGGCTGAGACCCGGACCGGCGCACCGGACCAGGTCGGCAACCGCCCCGGCGCCCCACGCGCGACACCACCCGAGCACGCCACTGGCAGCGGGCGGACGCCGGCCTGCGCACCGACGCCCGCCCGGTGCCGGGCCGCTGGAGCAGCCGGACCGGCGGCGCGATCTCGCGCTTGAGGATCTTCCCCGTCGGCCCCCTTGGGCAGCGCCTCCGTCGTCCCCACCAACCGCGGGTACTTGTAGCTCGCGACCCGGGCGCGCACGAACTCGCGCACCTCCTCGGCGGTCGCCCCGGCGCCGGGCCGCAGCACGACCGCCGCCGCCACCTCCTGCCCGTGCGTCGGGTGCGGCACGCCGACCACCGCGGCCCCGGCGAGCGCCGGGTGCCGGTACAGCACCTCGACCTCCCGGGGTGGACGTTGAGGCCGCCCCGGATGATGACGTCCTTGCTGCGGTCGACGATCCGGAAGTCCCCGCGCCCGTCCGGAGCACGGACGAGGGCGAGAGTGGCGGCCCCGAGGGCGGCCTGCTCGGCGAGACCCGCGCCCGGACCCGCCGCAGGTGAGGGCCTGTTCGTCGAGGCGGCGCTTGCGCAGCGCGGTCTGGCGGCACGCCTGCCCGCAGTAGCTGCCGCGTCGGCCGGTCGGGGCTGGGGCCGGAAGCGGGCGGTCCGAGGCCGCGACCGCGTCACAGAGGGGTCCGGTGCCTGACGGGCTCACCGGGTGGACCACGGGGAGCTGAGGTGGGCGGTGCGCGCGTTTGCGTGTGCTGAACGGCAAGTCCGGGTGATGGTTGCCGGTCCGTGGAGCCTCCCGTACCGTACTGCCGCGACGCATCATTGGTCTAGACAAGAGGTGGTCTGTGGACTCGGCTCATGAACGTCCCGTCCGCTGGGGCATCCTGGCCACCGGGGGGATCGCCACGGCGTTCACCGAGGATCTTCGCCGAACGCCGGGCGCGGTGGTCGCGGCTGTCGCCTCCCGCGACGCGGGGACGGCGCGCGCGTTCGCCGCCCGGCACGCGATCCCGCGAGCTCACGGATCGTGGCGGGACCTGGCGGACGATCCGGACGTGGACGTGGTGTACGTGGCCACGCCGCACGGTTACCACCACCAGGCCGTCGAGATGCTGCTGGACGCCGGGCGGCCCGTGCTCTGCGAGAAGCCTCTCACCGTGAACAGCGCGCAGGCGCGGGGGCTGATCACCCTCGCCCGCGAGCGCGGCACGTTCCTGATGGAAGCCATGTGGATGCTCCTGAACCCCGCCCTGCGCAAGGCGGCCGACCTGCTCGCCGACGGTGCGATCGGTGAGGTCCGATCCCTGCACGCCGAACTCGGTTGGCGGGCCGAGGTCGACCGATGGCATCGGCTTCGCGACGTTGCGGCGGGCGGCGGCGCCCTGCTCGATGTCGGCGTCTACCCCGTCGCGCTGGCGCAGTTCCTGCTCGGCAGCCCGGACCGCGTCCACGCGCGGGCCCAGCTGACGCCGGAAGGCGTGGACGAGCACACGAGCATTCTGCTCGGCCACCCCGGTGGGGCCACCGCATCGCTGACCTGTTCCTTCGCCGCGACCTTGAGCCAGGCCGCCGTCGTCTACGGCACACGTGGACGCATCGATATCCCGGTGAACCTGTTCAACCCGCCCGGGATCGTCCTCCATCGCGAGGTGGGCGAGCCGGTGCACTTTCCCGCTCCGGCCGTCATCGGCCATGGCTACGGGCTGGAGGCCGCCGAGGTGATGCGCTGCCTGTTGGCCGGGCAGAGCGAGTCGCCGCTGGTGCCCCTGGACGGCACACTCGCGGTTCTCCGTACGCTGGACGCTGTGAGGCAACTGATCGGCCTGCGATACCCGCACGACGATCACGACTGATCCGCGGGTCCGCCTGCGGGCCTACGGACCGCCGGTGGTCACCGGGACCGGACCGCTGACTGCCAGTGCGAGAGCCGCGACAGCACCGACTCCACGCTCACGTTTGCGCACACCGGGCCCAGCGCCTGCGAGCGGGCGGCAAGCCCGCCGCCGGGCCGGCCGGGCACCGGAGCGCGCAGGCCCGGGGTACGCGGGCCCGAGGAGCCCGCGTACCCCGGGCCGGGGTCAGGCCGGATCGGACGGGTCGCTCGCCCGGACCCGCCGGGCGAGCTGGACCGCTCCGGCCACCGCCAGGGCCACGCCGAGCGGGGCCACACAGGCTCCGGCGTATTCGAGCAGCGGGCGCAGACGCGCGGGCGGGTCGAAGGCGGCCACGGCCGTCATGGGCATCAGCCAGGGCAGTGTCCCGAGCCCGACGCCCGCGGCTCGGACCGGGTCCCTCCGTCAGCCGGCCAGTCGGCGCAGCAGGGCTGGTGCCGTCACGGTGCCGAGCCAGATCGGCAGCAGGCCCAGCATGGGCAGCGGCAGGTACTGCGCCGTGTACCGGTCGGCCGCGATCGCGGGGAGCGCGACGGCGAGCGCGAGTGCGGCCATCTCCCACCGGCCCCGCCGGGTGATGTCCACGAGTGCGGCCGGTGCGAGCAGCACCAGTGCGCCGACCAGTGCCGTGCCGGCCAGCTGACCCGCCGAGTACGGGTCCAGCATGAAGAGGGCCTGCCGATGCCCTGGAGACGGCCTTGCGGCAGCGCGACCGTGACGGACGCCGCCCCTGCCAAACGAGTTGGTACCCCACAGCGGTGCAGGAAGTCAGTACACGTCACTCCGCCTGGCTGAGCACCTCGACGCCGGCGGCATCGCGGCGTCCATCGGATCCGTCAGCAACCCCTGTGCCGACGCCTGCCGGCGAGCGCATGGGAGGGCCGGGTGTGTGATGCCTGGCCGGGAGCGCCGCCGCGGTCGTGGACGGGGCGGGGCGTGGAGCGGCGGATGTCACTGGCGAGGTGTCTCGTCCCATGCGCGGGGCGCCGCGCCGTGATGTGGTGGCCGGCGCACGCTACGGTGGGTCACCCGAGGACCTGCCGCGTCCTCGCGAACTCCTCGGCTCCGGGCACGGCATCGGGAACGAGCGGGGAGAGGAACGGACGCTCCTGCGGCATACCGTCACCGTCGAGCAGTCACCTGTGGGCGGGGCCTCCTGACCTGCCTGGGCCGGAGGATGCCTGCCCTCCGAGAGGGAACAGGAAATCTTGCGGCCACGGAGCCGCATAATGGCTTTTCATCACCCAGGCCGTGCCGAAGAATTTCCTGTTCCCGTCCTGCGGTGTGGATGACGGCGCTGGTGGTTCGGTCGGGGGCGACACGGTGCGCTGTGGACGTCGCCCGTCGTCTGCGAACGCGCCCCGGGATGATTGCCCCTCGGCTGTTGTGCGGCGCGGCCCGGCCTCCGCGATCGGTCGCCCGACGCCACGGGTTACCCCCGTCGTTGAAAATCCGGGCCGGTACCGTCGCGGCGGCAGAGGTCTACTGCCACCGCCGCGGGTCCCGGTCCCGGGCGGGCGGCCCAGAGCTGCCGAACGCCCGTGCCAGCACTCCCCGGCGAGCAGTACCTGCGCGCAGTGGTGGTCCCCGGCCCGCAGCCCGGGTGTTGCCGGGTGCTGGCGGACGTGTCTCCTCCGGGGTGCTTGACGCCCGCCGCCCCGTTGCCGGGCGCCCGTCCGGGTGGGACCTGAACAGGCCGGCCGGGCCGGGACGCAATTGGGGCGCCGCGTGCCCGCACCCGGCGGTCCGTGGTGCCGGACGGTGGAACACGGGAGGATTCGAGCGGCCGCTGGACGCGTCCGGTACGTCGTACAGGCGGATGGCGGGCCTGGAAGTTCTGGACAGCGACCTGTTCATGTCGCCGGCCGAGGAGCTGGACAAGGCCATCCGGGCGCTGCGCAAGGTCTACGTCCCCACCCGCAAGGAGGCGGACCCTTGACGGTGTGCCGTGCGTCTCTGACGTGAGGGCGTATCGGAGACCGCCTGGCCGTCTGTCACACGGGTCGACAGTCTCAGCGGCCCAGGTCCTGGAGGACCTCACGCGCCGCCCTCGTCCCGGAGGCCATCGCCCCCTGCAGCGAGCCGGTCGCCCGGTGGTCCCCGCACACGTAGCGCCCCGCGCCGAACCGGCTCGGGCGGATCAGTGGCCACGGCGCCGGCATCGCCGGCAGCGCCTCCCTCACGGTGTACGAGGCGAGGTGCTCCCAGCCGGAGGTGTCCGTCCCGTACAGCCCGGCCAGCGTGGACCGCACCTCGGCCTCCCGGTGGTCCGCCGCCCCCAGTACCGAGGTGGAGACCAGTGCCCGGCCGTCCGTCGCGTACCCCGGCGCGACCTCGCTGAGCACCACCGTGTTCAGCACGCGCCGCGCGGAGTCCACCAGCAGGGTCGGCTCGGCCAGCGGGGGCACCGGCGCCGCGTGGTACAGGGTGGTCACCGTACGGGTGGCCGGCACCGCCAGCCCCGGCAGCAGCGCCGCGGCCGCGCCCGGGCCGGTGGCCACCACCACGGCCCGGGCCGGGAGTTCGGTCCCGTCGGCGAGCGCCGCCCCGGCCGCCGTCAGCTCCCGCACCGGCGTGCCGAGCCGCAGCACCCCGGCCGGCAGGTCCGCCGCGAGCTGCGCGGGCACCGCGCCGATGCCGGCGTTCGGCAGGCAGAGGGTGCCACGCAGGATGCTGCGCCAGACCAGGTGGAAGTAGCGCGCGGAGGTCTCCAGCTCCTCCTCCAGGAAGACGCCGGACAGGAACGGCCGGAGGAAGTCCTCCACCAACGCGGGCGAGATCCCCGACGCGGCGAGCGCCGAACGGGTGGAGGTGTCCCGGCTCCGGCGGAGCAGGGCGGGCGGCAGCAGGGCGTCCCGGGCGCCGAGCAGGCCGAGCGCGGCGATGTCCCGGGCGGACCCGAGCCGGCCGGGCAGCAGGTCCGCGGCGGCCCGGGGGCGCCGGGTGGGATCGGTGAACCTGAGCCGGCCGCGCGGGGTCTGCACCAGCACACCCGGGGTGAACGGGCGCAGCCGCAGCTCCGCCAGTCGCAGCCGCCGCTTCACCTGCGGGTACGAGGTGTTGAACACCTGGAAGCCGTGGTCCAGCAGGAAGCCGGCGCGCCGGTCGGTGCGCACCCGCCCCCCGACCGCCTCGGCCTGCTCCACCAGGAGCACGTCGAGGCCGGCCTCGCGCAGGTCGAGGGCGCAGGCGAGGCCGGACACCCCCGCGCCGATCACCAGGACGTCGTGTTCTCGGGTGGGCTCTGCCGGCATCTCGCGCCGCCTCTCGGGTGACCTGCTGTCAGGGATCCGGCACCGACCCTAGATCCTCACGGCCCGCCGGGCCGGGATCAGCGCGCTGGGCCGGGTCGCTCCAGTTCGCCGCCCGCCCGGGCTCCCCGGTCCGGCCGGACGCGGTTGAGATCATGGACGACCAATATCACCCCACTGGCGGCCCCGACGACTCCACCGCCCCGCCGCACGGCGACCAGGCGCTGTGGACTCCATGGTGACCGCCTTCGCCGAAGTCGGGCCCGACTCGGGTGCCGAGCGGATGGCGTTGGGGCAGGTTCTGCCCGGCGGCGAACGGCACGGCCGGTTGGTGCTGCTCCTCGCGGCGGTCGTCGCCGGCTGCGCGGACGAGGCGGAGCTGGTCGGGGCCGACGTGGGTCTGGTGCCCGTGGACGGCCCGGGGGGATTGCTGGAGCTGCTGCGCTCTCGTGCGCGGCTCGCGGTGCGAGCCTGCCCGGCGCTGCCTGGGCTCGGCGCCGAGCAGCGTTCGGTGCTCCTCGCGCTCGACCGCGGAGCCTTCCGGGCGGGGCGGGCGCTGGCAGAGGACACGCTCGTCGCACATCTGATGATCGCTGGTGGCCGGGTGCCCACGGTGCGCGAGGCGGCAGGCGCCACGATCGGGGTCCGTGTCCTGGAGGGCGCCCAGGCCGCGCTCGGCCAGGGAACCAGGGGCTGACCCCGCCAGCAGGGGCCGGACCGGCGCAGCCCTGACGCGCTGTCACGCCTTCGAGCGGACTTCCCGGCACTGCCGCTGGGAAGGCTCCAGCGGTGACCGACACCAACCTGTTCTTCCTGCCCGGCACCACGGTGGTGCGCCGTGACGTCCACGCCGGGCGGGTGTGGACCGCGATGCCGCAGCGGGTGGTCGCCGACACCGGCGACGTGCTGACCCTGGCGTACTGGCCGGGGATCGAGAGCCTCGCCCCGACGTCCTGGATCACCTCGACCCGCACCGGCGACCAGGCCCTGCGCGAGCACGGCCTGGCGGAGCTGGCGGCCGGCACCTGGACCCTGGACCGCTACCAGTGGACCGGAACCACCCTGCTGAGCCACTTCCTGAACGGCGAGTGGTTCTCCGTCCACTGCTTCCAGGACGCCGCCACCGGCGACCCAAGTGGAGTTCCAGCGGGTTCGTGCGGGGTTGTCCAGGCTGCATAAGGGCAAATCAGCAGGTCAACGGGGGCGAATTTAGCTTGCGCCGTCCGTGTGAGGTTTGGCGAGTAACTGGCAGATTCTGCGAGTAGCTGCGGTATTCATGTGGATCGTGGCAGATTCCGGAAGTCGCTGGTTGACGCTCGTCGCACCTCCATCGAGGCACGCGGACGAGTTGCCGACCACGCCGCTGGTCGACACCGGCCTGGCCGATGTCGTCTCGATTCAGCGCCGCGCTGCCGCAGGGGCGTCAGGAGAGGACGCGGAGGCGTTCTTCCACGACACCCTCATGGAGTACGTCTGGGCGCGGGACGTCGCGGGGCTCGCGCCGACGACGCTCCACAACCTGGTCAAGCCGGTCATCGAGCTGTGCGACTTCTACGACCTGTATCCGTGGCAGATCACGCCGCGTCACCTGGACCGGTAATTCTCGGGAGCAGGCAAGCGGGCGCTGTCCACGGTGCGAGGCAAGCTGCTGCGGATCGACTCGTACTTCTCGTTCTTGGAGCAGCGATATGCAGGGGAGATCGCTCGGCGGTTCGGTGCGGCGATCGAGTCCCCGGTGGATCCGTTCAACCGGCCGGTCCACCGTCGGGACTTCGGTCTGCGGATCCCGCCGTCGAAACGGGCGACGAAGGAGTTCTTCGCGTCGTGGCGTGACGCCCTGCCCGGTTCGCGGAAGTACCCGGTGGCGGCTCGGGACTACGTGATGGCGAAGCTGACCTACATCTCCGCGGTCCGCGCCTCTGAGCTGTGCGCGCTGCGGATCGGGGACGTTCACTGGGAACTCGGCCAGTGGGGGCGGTTCGTCGTCCAGGGCAAGGGCGCGCACGGGTTCGGGCCCAGGGAGCGGCAGGCATACCTCTTCCAGGAGGGCCGGGACCTCTTGTGGTGGTACATCGAGGAGATCCGCGCCGAGTTCCGCGACGACCCGGCGGACCCGACGGCGCCGCTGTTCCCGTCCGAGCGGCTGCCTGCGGGTGTCGCCGCGCTCAACGTGCCGGTCGCGCCGGCGATCGGTGCAGACGCGTTCCGCCGCGCGTTGAAGGCGGCATCCCAACAGCACCTGACCGGCCCGGTCGCGCACCTGTTCCCGCACCTGCTGCGCCATGCTTGCGCCACGCACCACTATGAGGACGGCATGCCGCTGTGGGACGTCCAGCAGATCCTCGGACATCGCTGGGCCTCGACGACGGTCGGGTACCTCTCGTCCGTCAAGGCTGATCCCGAGCGGGCGTCCATGGAGGCGTCGCACCGCGCGGTCACCCGGTTGAAGGGACGAGCGTAGCAATGAAGTGGAACCTTCGGATGGTGGCCGCCCAGCGCGATATCTGGCGGCCGGTCCAACTGCTGGCGGCGTTCAACGAGGTCGGGTTCACTCCGTCGCTGAGCAAGGTCGCGGCGATGTGGGGCGGTCAGCCGGTCACTGTGCGCCTGGACGACCTCGACAAGATCTGCGCGGCGCTGGACTGCACGGTCGCGGACCTCATGCTGGCCGAGACCGCAGGCCACCTCGCGCGGCGCGATGATGCCTCCCGCCAGGCCGCGGTGGCCCAGGCCGGGGCGCGCCCGGTGCCCCGGGCGCCGGGCGGTGGCGGGCGCCGCTCCCTGCCGCCGAACTGACCCCGGCAACGAATCGATCAGGAGCACCGACGCATGGCCAAGCACCGGCTCACCTTCGGCTACGGCAGCTGCCGCTCCTGCCAGGGCTGGGGCGAGCTGCGCTCCGACGGGGCGTGCTGGCCGTGCGCACTATGGGGGCAGAAGATCACCGATCCGCGCCGGGGGGCCTGCCGACGTTGCACGCGGGCGGCCACGCTCACCTACGACGAGGTGTGTCGGCCGTGCATGATCGAGATCCACTACGTCGACCACGACTGGGTTCGCGCCCAGCAGGACGGCGGTGTGGCACCGAGGCGACCACTGCAACTGGCGCTGCTGCTGCCGGAGGTGAAGTTCGCGGTGCTGCAGCCGCTGCACAAGCGCGGCGGTGGTCCGAAGCTGTCTCTGCTGCCGAGTACCCGCGACTGGAGGAGCGCCAACCAGCCGGCCGCGCGCACGGATGACCCGCGAGTGTGTCCCCCGGAGATCCGTGGCCAGATGGCGCTGCTGACGATGAGGCGGATCTTTCGGCCGGGCGACGGGCGGCGGATCGCGGCGCGCACGCTCCCCGAGGACGAGTTGCTCGACCAGACCGCACGACGGCTGCAGAGCGACCTGGGCCGCGGCCCGCGCTGGGCGCCCAACCTGATCCCAGAAGCGCGCCTGGCTCTGGCCGCCCGCGAGGCGGACGAGGACCAGGTCCGCGAAGAAGACCTCGACGCCCTTACCAGCCGGAAGGCGGCTGTGACCCAGGTCCTGCGGGAGGCCGGACTGCTGCGGCCGCGCGCCGAAGCCAAGCCCTCGACCCGCCGGCGACGGATGATCGGACCGCGTCGGCCGCGAGCTGATGTGAAGCCGCCACGCCCGGCAACGCCGCGACCCGCTCGGACACTGCGCAGTTGCGAGGGGTGCTGGGCCTGGACCGGTACCGGTCAGCGAAACTGCGACGCGTGTCAGTCCTGGGCGAGAGCCCCTCTCCGCACCAACGGTGTGTGTTCACGCTGCGGCCGGGAGCAGCCGCTGGCCGCAGGCCGGTGCCGGGCTTGCCGGCTCGCCGTCGCCGCCGGCAGTCCCGACAGCGTGGTGATGGACCAGCTCTGGCTCGGCCGCTCCGGCTACCGCCCCACCCGCCCCGCCGAGCCGGAGCTCCCCGCCGCTCCACCGACCCCCTTCCACCTGGACTACCCCGGTCAGCAGTCGCTGTTCCCCGCGCCGCCGAGGCAGTGGAGCGGCCTGCTCGGCAAACCGCTGCCCGAACTCACCCCGGCAGCAGCCGAATTGGTCCGCGAACTGGACCGCACCGCTCGCGCGTTGGCATGGGGGACCGGGACGCGGCTGGCTAACCGGAGGGTTCTGCGCGCGGCTGTGGCCTACCTCGGAGCGCGGGAACCGATCGCGGAGACGGACGTCCGGGCGATCGCGCAACTGGGCAGCAACTACGCGGGACTGCGCGTCGCCCACTTCCTTGAGGCCCGCGGTCTGCTGATCCCCCGCCCGGACCGGAACATCGGCATGGACCAGGCCGCGGTCACCCGGCTGATTGCCACCGCACCCGCCCGCTACCAGGCCGATCTCGATGCCTGGGTCAGGGACGTGCGCGGCAACGGCCGTCGCCGCTCCGTCCCGATCGCATGGGCCAGCGTGCGCCGGTACGTGGGCTACGTCCTGCCAGTGCTGGCCGACTGGGAACGCCGCTTCGCGTCCCTCGCCGAGGTCGACCGGGCGGACATCGTCGACGCGATCAAGCAGCGGCCTGGGCCGCCCGGAATCACCGCGTTCTGCGGCCTGCGGTCGCTGTTCCGCTCCCTCAAGCGGGAGCGGCGGATCTTCCACGACCCGGCCCGCACCGTGCACCTCGGCGGCAGGCCGCAGTTCGTGCCGCGCCCGATCCCGGACGCCGAACTGGCCGGCATTCTCGACCGGGCGCCCACCCCCTTCGGGAAGCTGGTCGTCGCCCTGGTCGCCATCCACGCCGTTCGCACGGTGCAGTTGACCGCGCTGACCGTGGCAGACCTGGACCGCCCACGGGGCCGACTCATGGTCGGCGGCCGCACGGTCTACCTGGACGCTGTCACTCTGCGGCTTCTCGGGGAGTGGCTGAAGGATCGGCACCGGCAGTGGCCGTTCAGTACCAACCCGCACCTGCTGGTCACCCGGCGCACCGCGATGCACGCCGAGCACCCGCCGGTGAACAAGTACGCCATCCACTACGTCTTCCGCATGACGGGGCTGAGGCCCCAAGCGGTCGCGATCGACCGGGTCCTGGACGAGGCGGATCACAGCGAGGACCCGCTGCATCTGATGAAGGTCTTCGACCTGTCCGTTTCCACGGCCGTGAAGTACGTCCAAGCAGCTCACCCGGAACGCTGCGTCATCGACCCTATCCAGACGTGACTGTTGGGTTGACGGCTTTGAGGCCCGCGACGATCATCCGCCGAGCGTGACTGGGCCGAGGCCGGACGGTAGCTGGCGGACGGCCTGTGCCACGGCCTCGTGCGCCGTGGCGAACCGGCCGAGGTCCTCGCCGATGGGGCTTCTGCCCACCCCGTACGTGCCGTCGCTGTTCGCAGCCAGGCACGGCCCGACAGGGGTCAGGCGCGGGCGCGTGGTGGTCGAGAAGCGCAGTGCCCAGTGGCTCGTGAACGGGTAGAGGGCGCGCAGCGCCGGCTCGGCGTGGGCTGCCTCGATCAGGGCCCGGTGCGTCTCCTGCCAGGCGTACTCGAGTTCGCCCGCCTCCTGGCGCAGGCTCTGCCACTCGGATTCCGTCAGGCGCGCGGGATCGTGGTCGGGCACCTCGAACCGGCCGGTCAGGTGCACGAAGGGTGCCACCCGGCGGATGTCGTCCAGCGCCGCGCCGTCGTGCCAAGCCCGGGCGGCCCTGGCGACCTCCGCCAGGTCGTCCGTCGTGCCGTCAACGAGGGGCATGCTCTGGAACGGCTCCGTGCCGCGGATCGACCACCGGTGCCCGTGCGACCAGGCGCTGATTTGCAGCGGCTCGCGGTGCGGCAGGGTGCTTGCGACGGTCGCGTGGAGCAGCGGAGCGGAATCTGGGGACGTGACGGGGACAGCATCGAGGCCGCCCTTCGCCTCGGCTCGGAGCGCTACGGCGAGGCTGCCGTGAGCTGCGACCTCGGGGTACAGAACGGAGGGATCAGGAGGGGTAGGCACGGCTTTTGATTGTGCCTGAGCCACCGTCCGGCCGCGAACCCGCGCCTCGCTACCCTCCATTCATGACACTGGCCCTCGGGCTCGGGGCGATTGCGGCTCAGGATTCCGGGAACCCGTTGGCTTTGCTGCGCTGGTACGTGAACTTCGAGCACCCCTACCGGCGTCGCCCGGGCCTGGGCATCGACACCATGGACCTCGCCCTCGACCTGGTCGTCACCCCCGACCTGTCGGGGCACCACTGGAAGGACACCGAGGAGTACGCCCAGCTGCGCCGCCTCGGCGTGGTCGATGACTACGTGGGCCGCGAGATCGAGCAGGCCCGAGGCCGGGCGATCGCCATGCTGGACGACCGCACAGGGCCGTTCGCCGGCGACTGGCCGACCTGGGCACCGGATCCGTCCTGGCCGCTGCCGACGCTGCCGCCCGGCGCCGACGAAGCGACCACGGCGATGACCCTGTACCGGCCATGACGAGCAGCGGCACGGCAGCCGGGCCGGTCCGTGTGCGGGTGTGCGCGGTGCTGGTCCACGGCGGTCGGGTGTGCCTGATCCCGGCTCCAGCGCCCGGCTGGAGTACAGCTCTCCTTCCCCGGCGGCGTGGTCGAAGGCGGCGAAGAACCCGAGTCCGCGCTGGGCCGGGAGCTGCTCGAGGAGCTCGGCCTCGACCTGGCGGTGCTGCCCGCGCCACCGGTGCTGCGCTTCGCCCAGGACCAGCAGACCGAGCGGCCGGGCGAGAGCGTGCCGTTCCGGCGGCGGCACCTGGTCTACGTTGCCCACCTGCCCGACCACCTGGTGCAGGCCGTCGCGGTGGTCGAGCAGGACGACCCCGGCCAGGCGCCGGTGGTGTGGCTGCCGGCGGCCGACGCGGCCGGCCTCCACCTGTACCCGGACATCGGCACCGTCCTCCACCAGGCCGTCCGGCCCGACGCCACCGTGGGCGGCCCCGTGCTGCTCCCGGCGATGACCGGAGCGTCCTACCGGTGGCGCTGACCTCCGCGGGCAGGCCGCAGCCGGCCCGGCACGGGTTGCCTCTGGGGTTGCTACTTGGCCTTGCTGCTCGGGGCTGGTTCTCGGGCTTGCTACTCGGGGTTGCGTCAGGCGGTGCCGCCGGAAGCGGGTTTGCGCAGCTCAGCACCCGTTGTCCATAGGTCGGCGGGCGCCGACTACTTCCGCCTGGGCACCCTGGCGGGTGCTGGGTGAAGTCCGGTCACCGGAGCGTCGAAGAAGAGGAGCAGGGGAGTGGGCGCGCAGAGCAGGAGCGGAAGTGAGATCCCGGCAACCTGATGCTGCGCGCCGACGGTGTGATGGGTTGTCCGCTGCACGGTGGCCCGGCGGTCCCGCTTCGCGGCGCCACCGGCCGGGAGAGGGGGAGCGGAGGAGGGCGGGCCGCGACGCTGTCGTGGTCGAGTGGGATGGGACCTCCAAACGAGCCGCCCCTGGCCCGGCCCCCGTCTGCCGAGTGGTTCGAACCACTCGTTCGGGTCTGGTGCGTGGCGTGAGGCGTCTCGTGGTGTCCCGGTCCGGTGTACTGCCGAGGGACGGCTTGTCCCTTTGATCGTCGGGAGAGTGTGATGGCAGCTCTGCGAAACACTGCTGTGGCCGGGGTGATGGCACTGACGGCCATGGCTGGTCCTTCCCTTGCACATGCCGACCCCACGCCCGCGACCGGCGTCTTCGACGCACCTGGTGACCATTCCTGGACCGTGCCCAGCGGTGTCTACTCCGTGACCTTGGAGGTGTGGGGCGGTGGTGGTGGCGGGGCTGGCGGCAACGGCGGGGGCGGTGGAGGCGGTGGAGGCGGCGCGAGGACTGAGGGTGTGATCAACCCGTCGCAAAAGGGAGGGTGGGGAGGTTCCGGGGGTAGCGGTGGGGGCGGCGGTGGGGGCGCGGGCGGTGGTTATGTGAAGTGCGAAGCGACAGCGGTCAGCCCGGGTGAGAGGCTCACGGTCCAGGTCGGCGCCGGTGGTGGCGGCGGTCAGGCGGGTCGGGGCGGTGCTGGAGGAAAGGGCGGTGCCGTAGGTTCGTTCTCCCCGGACGACGGAAGTGACGGGTCCGGTCCCGGGACGCCCTATGCGAAGAACGGAGGCGGGGGGTCGATCAGCCGCATCTGGAGACTCGACAGCAAGGGCAACGCCATCATGCTCGCCAAGGCGTACGGCGCTGACGGCGGCAAAGAGTCGCCTGCCGGCACCACCGGAGGCAAGGGCGGAAGAGGCGCTACCAGCTCTGAGGCGGGGGCCGACGGTGCCGCCGGCACCAGTGGCACCGGCGGTCGAGGCGGCAGCGGCGGAGACGTTCAGACGAGTGAACTCTTCTGCTTCAACCGCTATCCCAAGCACTACGGTCCGGGGGCGGCTGGAGACAACGGCAAGCCGGGCAGCGGTGGGGTCGGCGGTGCTGCCGAGAATTCCAGCACCAGCGGTTATGGGCAGGGCGGCACTGGCGGTCGAGGCGGCAACGGAGGTTCACCGGGTGCCGCCGGGTACTACGTTAAAGCTGCCAATGATGCCGGCAACGGTGGAGCCGGCGGTGCAGGCCAGCCCGGAATGAGTGGCGCGTCCGGTCACAACGGCGCGGCGATCATCAGCTGGACGACCCCCTCCGGGGAAGCAGCCCAGACCTCCGGCTGACGTTGCCGCAGCGACCCGAGTCGGGCCGGCTCTGGTCGACGCTCAGGCGGGCACGAGCGGCGACGCCGACCCCTCCCGCCTGAGCGTCCGGCGGGCGAGACGGGGAGAACCCGGGCTGGATGACTGGGCATCAAGTGGTCGCCACCGCGCTCACGCCGGGTAGCGAATCCTGCCGAACGCTGACTTGAGTGCCCGAGGACGTCAACCCCGCAGAGAGAGCATTGTCCCCCGGCTGCTCCCGCCCGGGCGCCGCGGGTGGCCGGCCCGCTGGCTCCGCAGCCGCACCGGACGGGTAGACCACCCGGCGCCCCGCCCGCCCGCTGCGGGCACCGAGCTGGTGCCAGACGGGTACGGACGGTCCGCGCTGGACCAGGTCTTCGAGGAGCGCGGCGCCGGCCGGGACGGCGGTGAGTATTTCGGTGACAGCCGGGTGCTCCTCGGCGGCGAGGCCCAGGTCCGCCACCGCCGAGCGGACCCCGGCGGCCGCCGTGCCCGGCCAGACCAGCAGCTGCGGGCACGAGCGCCAGCGCCGCTCCCACGCCCACCCCGACCCGTCACGTACGGCCACAGGCCTCGGCCCGGCCCCGTGCGGGTGCTGCCGGACTCGGTGCTGCGCGCCACCTCCGACCCGGTGCGCCGCTTCGGGCCCCCCGGACCGCGCAGGCGCACCGGCGGGCACCTTCGGTGCGGGCTGGACCACGTCGTCCTGGTCGGCACCGGAGGCCGCCGGCGTTCACCAGCTCCACCACCAAGGGCTGCGGGTCGGCTGGGCCGCGCCGCTCGACGACGGGCCGTGGGGTGCGGGCGGCTGGATCGCGGTGCTCCACCTGGCCGACGGCCGTGCCGAACCGCTGCTCGGCCGCCTCGGCCGGCCCCTCCTGCACAGCGACCGAAGCGAGGCCCACGATGCCCTGCGCTGCGCGCGCCTCATGCCGCCGGCCACCGCCGCCCGGACACCCGACACCGCGCGTCCGGCTGCCCGGACCGACGGGTGGATCGGCTCGCGCGCGGCCGCGCCCGGCCTGCTGACGGTGCCACGCGACCCGGTCCTGCGCGGTCTGCCCCGCGGCATGGACATCCACATCCCCTCGACGAGGCGGTGTTCGGCTACGCCTGGCAGCTGGCCGGCTGGACGGTGCGGCCCGACGTTCTGCTGGTACTCGGCGAGGGCCACCAGGTCGGCTGGGTCGAGCGGGGCCTGGCCGACGCGAAGCGCTGGGTGGCGGTGTGCGATGGCCCCTGGTGGGCCGATCCCGGAAATGACTACATATGGGACATCGGTTCGCAGCCGTTGCCAACTCGTTACCATAGGAGTTTCCTGTCCGAACGCGCAGGTCAGGGCAGTGCGGGAGCGCGGGGCGCCCGGGGCGGGATCCATTTCCGGCGTGCGACGAGTCGGGAGAAGCCGGGAGGAACCCGGCCCGGCCGTCATGGCCGGCACGGTCTCCTCGGGTGCGGTGACGGAGCGGCCGCCGACGTGCGCGGTGGCGGTCCACCCGCGAGGGCGAGGCGCGGTGGGCGGGCGCGATGCGGGAGATACGGCCGCGTCCCGTCGGGCTGGGGTTCGGTCAGGGGCTGGTGCCGGCGTTCGTCCAGGCGTTGGTGACGTCGCGGTAGGCGGTGTGGAAGGCGTGGTCGCGGGCGCGGTCGAGGAGCAGGGTGGTGGTGAGGGTGGTGACGACGGGCAGGTCGAGGGCGAGGACCGTGAGGAGCAGGCGCACGTCGTCGACGATGTCGTCGGGGGTGTGCTCGCTGTACTCGGTGATGTCGTGGAGGAGCTCGCGGAGTGAGTCGGTGCCCGGTTCGCGGTCGCGGGCGCGGACGAGCGCATCGTGGACGGCCCACAGTGCTTCCAGCTCGTAGGCGGCCAGCGTCGTCAGGCGGATGTGTCCGGGAGGCGCGGGTGCGGTGAGGTCCGTGCCGAGGCGGTCGATGGCCTCGGCCGCGTTCCAGTAGGCGGTGGTGTGGAGGACGAACGCGGCGGGGTGGACCTCGGCGGCCCGGGCCAGGATCCGCAGGACGTCCGGCAGGTGCATGCGGTCACGGATCCAGGACGGATCGGACGCCAGGATGCAGGCCGGTCGGGTGCCGACCGCGAGTTCGTCTTCGTCACCAGGTCAGCCTGCCCCGGGCCGGCGGGCCGGAAGCCCGAAGACCCATGCAGGGGTCGACGGTGCCGGAGAGCCGGCCGACCGGGGACCACGCGCCGACTCCCGGGTGGAGCGCACCTCGGCCGCGATACGGCCGGCGTTCGCCGCCCTGGACGGCATCACCTGGCGGACCGCCAAGTGGCATGAACCAACTGCCGGGGATGCGCTACGTTGTGCCCCGCGGCAGGCGCGCCTGCCAGACTCCCGGCCGGAATGCACCCACGCCCCGGTACTGGACAAGGGTCCCGCGCGCGACCCCGGACGACCCGTGGGTGTCGGGGCCGGCGCTGACCGGCACCCGGCAGCCGCGTTCGGCGAACAGCCGCTCGACGAGGTCGGGACCGCGGGCCGGGTCGCGGACCCCTCAGTCGGCGGGAGCCACAGACCGAAGAAGAGGTATCGGTCGTTCTCCGCGGGAACCGGGGCGCCGGCGAAGGGTCAGCGGCGGGCCGTCATCGGCGCCGCGGCGCGGTCCGCCCCATTCACCGGCGGTGAATGGGGGTCAGCAATTCGGCCCATCGTCAGCCCCCCCCGTGCTCGACATTCGGGGTCGACTCCCGCCCGCGACGAGAACGGTCGCTCGACAGCCGACCCGGCTCGGAGCCTATGCGGCCGACGGCAAGATCGTCAACGGTTTTGCGGGAGGGCGAATCCCACGAATCGGACCAATGGGTGGAACCTTCGCAGGAGGCCCGTCGACAGCACGGCTTCCCAGGTCAGCGGGGCTGGGATAGTGTGCGGCCGACGGACCGGCCCGGGGGCGCCAGGTCGCGTCGAGCCGCTGCGGCCGGCCCTTCAGGGCCGCGTCACGAACTCCTCACCTCGCCTGATGCGGCGTCATCCGGCCGTGGGCGGCGCGAGATCCCCAGGTCTCACCAACTGTCACTCCAGTCACATTCCGCAGGCCAGCGCGCTATGCCGTGTACCTGACATGCTTATACTGGCGCTGCCTCACCCCGGGGTCGGCCCCACACGTCCCGCAGCGGCCCACCGCCTTCGGGGCGCCCCGTCCGGCACGCGGGGCGGCAGCACCCGCGCCCGCCATCGCGGTGCCGGGAGACCACGGCACGGGGCCACCCCACGGCGGCCGTTCCCCCGGCATGGCCCGCCCCAGAATCTGCATTTCCGATTCGTCACGACGAAGTTTGGAGAAATCACCATGACCTCACGTCAGGAGATCACGGATTCCGTGGTGCTTCGTCTTCGCCAGACCCTCCCCGGCCTCGGCGAGGAGGGTGTGAACGAGGACAAGGATCTGCGCGACTACCCGGAGTTCGACTCGCTCGGAATTCTGGAGGTGCTGGTCTGGCTGGAGGGCGAGTTCGAGGTCTCCATTCCCGACGAGGAGCTGAGCGTGGACAACTTCAACACCATCGGAAAGATCGTCGACTACGTCGTCGCCCAGCGCTAGGGGTCGTCCGGGGCCACCGGACAACCCCCAGCCGCCGATAGCGGTGGGCACCGCCCACCGTCTCGCCCTTGGAGTCGGACGATGGAGATCTTCACCCTGCCGGACCTGCTCGCGGTCCGCGCGCGGACCCATGGCGCCAGGCCGGCCGTGAGTCAGCACGGCGACGTGCTGAGCTACCGCGAACTGCTGGCGCTGGCCGAGGGGTCCGCCGAGGCGCTGGCCGCGAACGCGGTCGGGCCGGGCGACCGGGTCGCCATCCTCCTGCCCAACTCGGCGCAGTGCCTCGGATGGTTCTTCGGGGCGCTGCGGCTGGGCGCGGTCGCGGTGGTCGTCAACGACTCGCTGAAGCCGCCGCAGATCGAGCACATCGTCCGGCACAGCGGTGCGACCGTGGTGGTGACCGACCGCCGGCACCGCCCGCTGGTGGGCGAGCACGGCGTGCCCGTGCTCGACGCGGTGAGCGCCACCCCGCACGGCGGCACCGGCGGCGCGGCAGGGGCACCCGCCACCGGGCCGATCAGCGCGGACCTGGCCGCCCTGATCTACACCTCCGGTTCCACCGGTCGTCCCAAGGGCGTCATGGTCACCCACGCCAACCTCGTCGCGGGGGCCCGGATCGTCGCGACGTACCTGCGTCTCACCGAGGCGGACCGCACCCTCTCGCTCCTGCCGTGGAGCTTCGACGCCGGCCTCAACCAGGTGCTGGCGACGTTCTGGGCCGGCGCCACCCTGGTGATCGGCGGCACGGTCTTCGCCCCCAGGGTCTGCCGGGAGCTCGCCACCGAGCGGATCACCGGCCTCGCCGGGGTGCCGCCGCTCTGGGAGTCGCTGGTCAACCGGCCGTCACCGTTCCTCGGCCTCGACCTGCCCGAGCTGCGCTACATCACCAACACCGGCGGCGCGCTGCGCGCCGACACCCTGGCCCGGATCAGGAAGGCCCACCCCGGCACCGACGTCTACCTGATGTACGGGCTCACCGAGGCGTTCCGCTCGACCTACCTGCCCCCCGAACTGGTCGACAGCCGACCGGGATCGATGGGCCGGGCGATCCCGGACACCGAGATCCTGGTGCTCGACGAGGACGGGCGGCCGTGCGCACCCGGACAGGTCGGCGAACTCGTCCACCGGGGGCCGACGGTCGCCGCAGGCTACTGGCGCGACCCGGCGGCGACCGCACGGGTGTTCCGACCGTCTCCGTTCGCCCCGCAGGGCGCGGCAGCGGAGCGGGTGGTCTACTCGGGCGACTACGTCCGCCGCGACGAAGAGGGGTTCCTCAGCTACCACGGGCGGCGCGACGAGCAGTTCAAGTCCCGTGGCTTCCGGGTCAATCCGACCGAGATCGAGGCCGGGCTGCTCGCCTCCGGCCTGCTCTCGGAGGCGGTCGTCTTCGCGGACCCGGCCGGGAGCACGGACGCCGATCCCGTGGTCGTCGCCGCCGTGGTGCCCACCGACCCGGCCGGCTTCTCGCTCGACCTGCTGGAGGAGCACATCGCCGCCCAGCTCCCGGTCTACCAGCGGCCCGGCCGGCTCCAGGTGCTGCCGACGCTCCCCCGCACCTCCTCGGGCAAGGCGGACCGCGCCCGGGTCAAGGCCGAGTACGGCGCCGCCGGGCCGAAGGAGGCCGGCAGTGCGCCCCGTTGACCCTTCGGTGCCCGCCGACGAGGAGGCCCGGCTCGCCGCTCCGCTGGAGCGGTTCGCCGCCCTGCACACCGCGGCGCTTCGCCGATCGCACGGCGTCATCGACCTGTCGTACCCCAACCCGCTGGTCCACCGCGATCCGCGCGGCTTCGAGCTCCTGCGCACGCTGGCCGGGTCGGTCGGGCAGAGCGAGCTGCAGTACACGCCGTTCGGCGGCGGCACGGTCGCCCGGCGCCGAACGGCCGCCGCGCTCTCGCGCCGGCTCGGCCTTCGGCTGGACCACCGCGACCTCCTGCTCACCCCCGGCGCGACCGCCGCGCTGAGCACCGCCCTGGCCGCCCTGTTCGCGCCCGGCGACGAGGTCCTGGTGGTCACGCCCTGCTGGATGGACTACTTCCTCTACCTGCACCGGCTGGGCCTTCGGTCCCGGGCGGTGCCGTCGGGCCCCGGAAAGCGGCTGGACCCGCGGGCGCTCGCCGCGGCGATCGGGCCCGACACCGCCGGGGTGATCATCAGCCAGCCGGTCTGCCCGACCGGGGTGCTGCACGACGGGGGCGAACTGGCCGCGCTGGCGGACGCCCTGCGCGGCGCCGCCGCCCGCTTCGGCCGCGCGCCTGTGCTGATCAGCGACGAGGTGCACCGCGACCAGAGCTGGGGCGGCACCCCGTTCACCAGCCCGATGCAGGTGTACCCGGACACGGTCAGCGTGTACTCGTACGGCAAGGCCTGGTCGCTCCAGGGCCAGCGCACCGGCTACCTCGCCCTCGGACCGGGCCTGCGCGAGCGCGAGGAGGTGCGCCGGCGCGCCGAACGGGCCCTGCGCTCGCTGGGCCACTGCGCGCCCACCGCGCTGATGCAGCGGCTCGTCCTGGAGCTGGCGGACCTCACCCCCGACTGCCGGGAGCTGCGCGGGGACCAGCTGCGGCTGCGCGCCCTGTTGACCGACCTCGGCTACCGCGTGGTCGACGCCGAGGCCACCGCCTTCCTGTACGTCGAGTGCCCGTACGGGCTGGGCGACCGGGAGTTCGTGGACCTGCTCGCCGCGCGGGGTCTGATCGCCATGCCCTCGGAACTCTTCCACGACGAGGGGCATTTCCGGCTCGCGCTCAATACCGGGCCGGACCGGTTCGACGACATCGGACGCCGGCTGCGGGCCGCCCTCGAAGCGGCCCGCGAACGCAGCCGGCCGACCGGGAATTCCAGCTGAGCAGAATGGTGGAGACGATGCAGAACACAGTGGCCGGCCTTCCGGCCGAGACCGTCGTGGACGTCACGGAAATCGCGGAATCGCTGGAGGTCTTCGTCCGGGCCGAGGGCCGGATCGACGACGGCGACCAGGATTTCAACCGGCAGGTCGACCTCTTCGACGCCGGTTACCTGGATTCGTTGGGCACCTTGCACCTCATCCAGCACATCGAGGAGCGGTTCCGCCTCGAGCTCGACGACGACGCCCTCGGCGACCCGGGGTTCGGCAGCATCGACGGGATCAGCTCGATCGTCGCCACCGCGCTGGCGGCGGCCGGCTCCCGGGAGCGGTGACCGGTGGACCTCGGCCTGTTCTACTTCGCGGACGACGCCGCCGCCCCGGGCGGCGGCGGCGACCGCTACCGCCTGCTCCTGGAGGGCGCCCGGTTCGCCGACCGGCACGGCTTCACCGCCGTCTGGACACCCGAGCGGCACTTCCACCGCTTCGGTGGCCGCTACCCCAACCCGGCGGTGACCGGGGCCGCCGTCGCCGCGTGCACCGAGCGGATCGCGATCCGCGCGGGCAGTGTCGTCGCGCCGCTGCACCACGTGCTGCGGATCGCCGAGGAGTGGGCGGTGGTGGACGGCCTGTCCGGCGGGCGGGCGGGTCTGTCGCTGGCCTCCGGCTGGAACCCCGCCGACTTCGTGCTGCGCCCCGAGGGCTTCGAGGGGCGTGACCGCGCGGCGGTCGAGGCCGTCGACACCCTGCGCCGGCTCTGGCGGGGCGAGCCCCTGCCGGCCGCCGCCGACGACGCGGCGCAGGGCCCGCGGATCTACCCGCTGCCGGTCGGCGGCCCGCTGCCGATGTGGCTGACCAGCGCGGGCAACCCGGAGACCTTCCGGGCCGCCGGCCGCGCCGGGGTGGGCGTGCTGACCCATCTGGCCAACCAGGACCTCGCCGAACTCGCCCTCCGCACGGCCGAGTACCGGCGGGAGTACGCCGCCGCCGGGCACCCCGGTCGGGGCCACGTGGTGCTGATGGTCCACACCTTCCTGGGCGAGGACGCCGACGCCGTCGAGGCGCAGGTCCGCGGGCCGCTGGAGGAGTACCTGGTCAGCGCCATGACACTGTTCGGCCCGAAGGGCAGCGCCGGGTGGAGCCCGGCCCGCACCAGGGCCGTCGTCCGACCCGCCCTGAATCGGTACCTGCACCAGGGGTACGGCCTGTTCGGCACGGTCGAGCGGGCCGAGGCACTGGTCGAGGAATACCGGCGGGCCGGTGCGGACGAACTCGCCTGCCTGGTGGACTTCGGGCTGCCCGCCGATCAGGTGCTGCGCGCCCTGGAGCCGCTCTCCGAACTCCGCCGCCGGGTGGCCCGCCAAGCCCCGTGCGCCGCCGATTCCGAGCATTCTCCGAGGTCACCGCAGAAAAGGGCTGTTCAGAGCCCTTAATGTCTTGTACCGTGCATGATCAACGGCATTGTGCCGCTCCCTCCCGTGAGCACGTGAATTCCCCGACCGACGCATCCGCGCGGCCCCGACGAATTCCGGCGGACCAGCACGGGCGGCGACCTCTCTGACCACATCACCACGCCGGGGGAAACACGTGGGCACCGATTCTGCGCGCTATCCGCTGTGGGAACTCCTGGAGCGCCCCAGCACCTTCGGACGGGCGTCCCACTCGGCGGTGCGCGCCGAGGGCACCCGCGTCTTCTTCGCCGACGGGCAGTGGCGTCAGTGCGCCACCAGCGGCCTGTGGAACGTCAACCTCGGCTACGGCAATCCCCGGATCGCCGACGCCGTCCGGGACGCCCTGATCGAGACGTCGTACTTCTCGCTCTTCCGCACCGGGCACGAGCCCGCCGTGGCCGCCTCCCGGGCACTGCTCGACCTCTGCGGCCCCGAGCACTTCGGCCGGGTGATCCACTCCACCTCGGGCAGCGCCGCCAACGACCTCACCATGAAGCTGGCCCGTCAGTACTGGGCACTGAAGCGGCAGTTCCGCCGCCGGGTGATCGTCGGCCTCAAGGGCAGCTACCACGGCCTCACCTACGGCAGCCACGGCCTGACCGGCATGTCGCTCGGACAGAGCTACTACAGCGTCGACCAGCGGCTCATCCGGCACGTCAGCCACGAGGACCCGGCCGAGCTGGAGGAGCTGCTGCGCACGGAGGGCGAGAGCATCGCCGCCGTCGTGGTCGAGCCGGTGCTCGGCACCGGCGCCCTTCCGCTGCCCGACACCATGCTCGCCGCCCTCTCCCGGCTGCGCCGCGAGTACGGCTTCCTGCTGGTGGCCGACGAGGTCGCCACCGGCTTCGGCCGCACCGGCTCGTACTTCGCCTCGCACGACTGGCCCGAGCGGCCCGACGTGATGCTGGCCTCGAAGGGCCTCACCAACGGCACCTGCGCCGCCGCCGCGGTCATCGTCTCGCACGCCGTCTGCGACGTCTTCGACCGCAGCGACGCCGCCCTCACCCACGCCGAGACACAGGCCGGGGCTCCCCCCACCTGCGCCGCGATCCTGGCGACCATCGAGGAGATGGCCCGCCTCGACGCGATCGGCCAGGCCACCCGGGTCTCCGCCGGGCTCGACGGGCTCCTCGCCGAACTTGCCGCGCACCCGCTGGTCGCCGACGACAACGGCCTCGGCTGCTTCCGGGCGCTGCGGCTCCACGCCGGCGGCGCCGACCTGCCCGAGGGCGCCGTCAAGCGGGTCGTCGAGGAGATCCGGGAGGCCGGGGCACTGGTGTCGGCCGGGCCGAGCCGGATCCAGCTGGCGCCGGCCCTGGTGTACCGGGACGAGGACCTGGAGTTGCTGGCCACGGCCCTGCGCACCGGCCTCGACCGGGCAGCCGAGTGGCTGCTCACGGACGGGACGGCCGGAGCATGACCACCGAGACCACCACGGGCTGGTCCTTCCCCGTACCCCGGAGCGATCCCCACGACCCGCCGACCGCGTACCGCACGGCCGAGGGCGAGCCGATCCGACGGGTGCCGCTCAGCTACGGCGGCGAGGCCTGGCTGGTCACCGACTTCCGTACCGCCCGCACCGTGCTCGCCGATCACCGCGGCTTCAGCTCGGACTCCACCCTGCCCGGCTACCCGGCCTTCCCGCTCTCCTCCAAGCGGCCGATCCCCGGCCACTTCCTCTCCATGGACCCGCCGCAGCACACCCGGCTGCGGCAGCTGGTCGCGGCGGAGTTCAGCGGCTCCCGGATCAAGGCGATGCGGCCCGATCTGTCCGCCTCCGCCGACGAGTTGATCGACCGGATGGCCGCGGCCGGCGGCCCGCAGGACCTCGTCGCCTCTCTCGCCGTCCCGCTGCCCGCGCTCAGCGCCTCCCAGATGCTCGGCACGCCGCTCGCCGACCGGGACTTCTTCCTGGACTGCACCCGGGATTTGCAGACACACGACGCCACGGTGACGCAGCGCGTCCTGGCGGCCGGGAAGATGAACCGGTACCTGGAACGGCTCTTCACCGCCAAGCGGACCGGCACCGACGACGACCTGTTCAGTCGGCTCGCCCGGAGCCTCGACGACGGCGACCTGACCATGGCCGAGCTGGTCGGCCTGGCCAACCTGATCGTCGTCGCGGGCCTGGAGACCACCGCCGGGCTGTTCTCGCTGACCATGCTGTCGTTGCTCGGCGACCAGGAGCAGGGCGACCTGGTCCGGGCGGACCCGGAGCGATGGGCCGGGCCGGCGGTCGCCGAGGCGCTGCGCTACTGGACCCTGGTGCAGCACGGCGTCGCCCGCGTCGCGCTGCGCAACACCGAGCTGGGCGGGCGGCCGATCCGCGCGGGCGACGGCGTGGTGGTCCACCTGGCGACCGCCAACCGGGACCCGGACGTGTTCGAGGAGCCCGACCGCTTCGACCTGACCCGCACGGTCCGCGGCCAGCTGGCGTTCGGGCACGGCATCCACCGCTGCCTCGGGAGCGCTCTCGCCCAGACCCAGACCGAGCTGGCCGTGGCCGCCCTGCTGCGCCGGCTACCCGGCCTGCGCCTGGCCGAGCCGCAGGCCGGCCCGCCCTTCCTGGCGGAGATGCTCATCTACGGGCTGCGGTCGCTGCACGTCACCTGGTGATCCGTCACCGGAAGTCACCACCGCTAGGAGGGGGAGGCCGGATGCCCGGCAGACCGACCACACCGACTGCACCGACCACGCCGTCGGCACCGGACGCGCCGTCACCGACCGCACCCGGCGAGGACGGCCACGGGCCCACGCTGCTGCACGGCTACGTGCCCGTCATCGACCTGGGACTCGACGCGCCGCCGAACGCGCGGCGCCGGGCCGGCGTGGCCGAGGCCGTCCGCAAGGCGTGCGAGACCAGCGGGTTCCTCGTCGTGGTCGGCCACGGGGTGCCCGAGGCGACCGTCACCGCACTGTACGAGGCCGCCGGCGCCTTCTTCCGGGGCCCGGCCGAGGTGCGCGCTGGCGCCGCCAACGACCCCGACGACCCGCTCCAGCACGGCTACGGCGCCAACGACCGGATGCACCTGTTCGGCGCGAGCCTGCTCGGCGAGCGGAGCGAGGACCGGTTCCCCGGTCTGGACGCTCCCAACCGCTGGCCGGACCAGCCCGGGTTCCGGGAGGCGTTCCTGGAGTACTACCGCGCCGCCACCGGCCTGTCGGTCGAACTGATGCGGTTGTTCGCCCTCGCGCTGAACCTGCCGGAGACCTGGTTCGACGACAAGTTCGAGCGACACATGACGCCGATGATGGTCAACTACTACCCGCCCCGCACCGGCGTCACCCACGACAAGCTGCGCAACAGCCCGCACACCGACTTCGGCAGCCTCACCGTCCTCTACCAGGACGAGGCGCCTGGCGGCCTGCAGGTACGCGACCAGCACGGCCGGTGGCTGGACGTACCGCCGCTGCCCGGATCCTTCGTCGTCAACCTCGGCCGGCTGATGACCCGGTGGACCAACGACCGCTGGGCGAGCACCGTCCACCGAGTGGTCAACCCGGCGAAGGAGCAGGAGCACCTCGACCGGATTTCCATCGCCTTCTTCTACCAGGCGGACCCGGAGGCCGAGATCGCCTGCATCCCCACCTGCACCACGCCCGACGACCCGCCGCACCACCCGCCGGTCCGCTCCGGCGACTACTTCCTGTCGAAGTCGCGGCGGGCGTACATCCTGCGCAGCATGGGCCGGTTGGACGCGGCGCCGTGACCTACGGAATCAGCGCCATCGCCTACGCGCTCGGCGAGCCCTGCGACGTCGCCGAGCACGCGCCCCGCTACACCCCCGACCTCAAGCGGGTGGAGGACTGGGGCTACCGCGGGTTCCACCGCGCGCCGGACGGCACCGGACTGACCGACCTGGCCGCGCGGGCCGGACAGCGGGCGCTCGAGCGCGCCGGGATCGCGGCGGACGAGGTCGACCTGGTGGTGCTGGCGATGGCGGACATCCCCGAGTACCTGTACTGGGACCCGGCCGCCGCGACCCAGGCCAAGCTGGGCACCCGCCGCGCGGAGGCGCTGCTGGTCAATCAGGCGTGCAGCAGCGGCGTCAGCGGATTCGACGCCGCTGCGGGCAAGTTCGCCACCCACCCCGACTACCGGACCGCCCTGCTGATCACCGTCAACCGGGTCTGCGAGACGTACTGGAACCGGATGGAGTCCAGCACCGCGATCACCTCGGACGGCGCGGTCGCGGCGGTGCTGCGGCGCGACGAGGAGCGGTGCCGCTGGCTGGCGACCGAGATCATCACCGACGGGACCTTCGCCGACGTGGCGTACCTGCCCGGCGGCGGTGCGGCGCGGCCGGTCACCCCCGAGCACCCGGACCCGGGCAGCATCGGCAATCCGGTGGCGCTGATGGAGGAGTTCCTCGGCCACGACCTGCGGGCGAAGATCCGCTTCATGCGGCGGACCAGGACCAACAGCCTCGCCGTCCTGGCCGCCGCCTGCCGCCGGGTGCCCGTGCCGGTGGAGGAGGTCCGGCACGTCCTGCACATGAACGGCACCGCCGACGGCCTCGCGGAAGCGGCGCGCGACTACGGCGTGCCGCTGGAGAACACCAACGCGGCCATCGCCCTCGACCACGGTCACTTCGGCTGCGCCGACCAACTGCTCGCGCTCGGAAAGAAGCTGGAGGCCGGCGAGCTCCCGCAGGGCGGGATCGTCGCCCTCACCAGCACCGGGAACGGCATGCACTGGGCCTGCACCCTGCTGCGGGTCTGACGAGCCATGCGGCCCGACAAGCAAGAAGGAGAACAACCCCCGTGCGAATACTCGGACTCGGAGGGTCCCACCACGACTTCGGCGCCTGCCTGGTGGAGGACGGGCGCATCGTCTCCGCCGTCGAGGAGGAACGCCTCGTCCGGTTGAAGATCGCGTTCGGCCTCGGACCGCGCCTGCAGCAGTGCCGAGCCGGTGACTACGTCCTCGCCGAGGGCGGCATCGGGCCGCAGGACGTCGACCTGATCGTCGCCAACGACTTCATCAACCCGGTCTACACCCTGCGCCACCGCGACCGGATCCACTGGATCGGCCACCACCTCTCCCACGCCGCCAGCACCTTCTACACCTCGCCGTTCCAGGAGGCGGCGGTCCTGGTGATGGACGGCCGCGGCTCCACCGTCGAGCGTGACGGCGAGCAGCACGGCGAGACCATCACCTTCTACCGCGGCGACGCCCGCGGCCTCACCCCCGTCCGCAGCCTGACCGGCCGGGTCGCGACCGCGCCGCACCGGCTCGACGACACGTACGAGAACTCCATCGGCTGGATGTACGAGGCCGTCTCCAAGGAGATCGGCTTCCACACCGTCGGCGGCATGGGCGCACCCGGCAAGACCATGGGCCTCGCCCCGTACGGCACCCCGCGCTACGTCGACGCGCTCGCCGGGCTGTACGAGCTGCACGACGGGCTTTTCCGCCAGTCGCTCGCCCAGCAGGAGGCGGTGCGCGCCCTCATCGCCGCGGAGCTCGCGAACGCCGACGGCGAGGAGGCCGCCGACGGCGTCCGCGCGGACTTCGCCTACGCCGTCCAGGCCAACACCGAGCGGATCGTCGTCGAGCTGGCCCGCTGGCTGCACCACGAGACCGGCGCCACGGACCTCTGCCTGGCCGGCGGGGTCGCCCTCAACAGTGTCGCCAACTACCTGATCCTCCAGGAGACCCCGTTCGAGCGGCTGCACATCGTGCCGGCCGCGGGCGACAGCGGCACCGCGATCGGCGCCGCCCTGTACGGGCACTACACGCTCGGCGGGCACCCGTGGGCTCCCTCCCCCGAGCTGTTCTCCCCGTACCTGGGCCGCCGGCACACCGACGCCGAGATCGAGGCGGCCGTCGCCGCGCGCGGCGCGCGGCTGACGGTCGAGCGCCCCGACGACCTGTACGCGACGGTCGCCCGCGAGCTCGCGGACGGCGCCATCGTCGGCTGGTTCCAGGGCCGCTCCGAGATCGGGCCGCGCGCCCTCGGCAACCGCAGCATCCTCGCCGACCCGCGCGACCCCGGCATGAAGGACCGCATCAACGCCAAGGTCAAGCACCGGGAGGCGTTCCGGCCGTTCGCCCCGGTGGTGCTGGAGGACCGGCAGTCCGAGTACTTCGACACCGCCGTCCCCGCCCACTACATGCTGCTGGTGCCGCGGGTGCGGGAGGACCGGCGGGCGGACGTCCCCGCGATCACGCACGTCGACGGCTCGGCGCGGCTGCAGACCGCGACGCCCGCCCTCAACCCCGAACTGTGCGAGCTGATCACCGCCTTCGACCGGATCACCGGGGTCCCGGTGCTGCTCAACACGTCGTTCAACGACAACGAGGAGCCCATCGTGGAGTCGCCCGAGGACGCGGTGCGCTGCTTCCTCTCCACCGAGCTGGACGTCCTCGTCCTGCACGGCCTGGTCATCCGCAAGGCGGGCGAGTGAACGACCGGCACCTCTCCGAGCGGCCCACGGTCGTGCTGCTCTGCGGCGGCCTCGGCCTGCGCCAGCGCAGCGACGGCGACGACCTCCCCAAGCCGCTGCGCCCGCTCCCGGACGGCCGGGCGCTGATCCTCCACGTACTCGACTACTACCGCTCGTTCGGCCTCGACGACTTCGTCCTGTGTACCGGCTACGGGGCACGGGCGATGGAGCGGCTGCTGCTGGACGAGTTCCCGGTCTCCCCGGCGGACGTCGAGACCGGCGCCGGCTGGCTCCGCTTCGCAGCCGGTGGCACCCGGCTCACCCTCGTCGACAACGGCCCGTACGCCGAGAAGTGCGTACGCCTGCTGGCGGCGGCCGAGCACCTGCGGCCCGGGCCGTTCCTGCTCGGCTACGGCGACGTGCTCTCCGATTTCGACCTGCGCCGACTGCTCGGGCGCCACCAGGAGAGCGGCACCGCCGTCACCATGACCGCCACCCGGGTCCGCTCCCGCTACGGCGAGATCGTGGTCGGCCCCGGCATGTCGGTCACCGCGTTCGTCGAGAAGCCGCTGCAGCCCGCGCTGATCTCGGCCGGCTACTTCGCCTGCTCACCGCGCCTGCTCAGCGCGCTCTCCCCGGCACTCGGCCTGGAGGAGGACGTGCTGCCCGCGCTCGCGGCGGCCGGCGAGGTCGACGCGGTCGTGCACGACGGGCGGTGGCTGCCGTTCGACACCTACAAGGACTTCGTCGACGCCGAGGCGCTGGCGGCACAGGAGGGATTCCCATGGCCGACCCCGGTCCGGGCCTGAACCGGCCCGCCCCGCGCTGGCGCGGCCGGCAGGTGCTCGTCACCGGCCACAGCGGCTTCGTCGGCTCGTGGCTCACCACCGCCCTGCTGCGGCTCGGCGCCGACGTCACCGGCTTCGCGGCCGACGACGACGAGCACACCAGGGACCGCAGCGCCGGCCTCGCCGGGCTCGGCGCCCGCACCGTCGTCGGCGACGTCCGCGATCTCGACGCCGTGCACCGCACCATGGCCTCGCGGCCGTTCGACGTGGTGTTCCACCTGGCGGCCCAGCCGCTCGTGAGCGCCGGCCTCGCCGACCCGCACACCACCCTCGGCACCAACATCGGCGGCTCCCTCAACGTGCTGGAGGCCGTTCGCCGGTGCGCACCCGGGGTGCTCGTCCACGTCACCTCCGACAAGTGCTACCGCAACCGGAACTGGCCGTGGCCCTACCGGGAGATCGACGAACTCGGCGGCGGCTGCCCGTACAGCGTCTCCAAGGCCGGCGCGGAGCTGGTCTTCGAGGCGTACGCGACGCTGCTGCGCGACACCGGCGCACCCACCCGGGGCGCCTCCGTCCGCTTCGGGAACATCATCGGCGGCGGCGACCTGGCCGCCAACCGGCTGGTGCCCGACATGCTGGCGGCCCTCGACGAGGGCCGCCAGCTACGGCTGCGCCGCCCCGACGCCGTCCGCCCCTGGCAGCACGTCCTCGACGTCGTGCACGGCCTGCTGCTGCTCGCCGACCGGCTGGGCGACGGCACGGTCGCCGGCGGCGAGGTCCTCAACTTCGCGCCGCCCGGCGACGGCGCGACCGTGCTCGACCTCGCCCGCGCCCTCGACACGGCCTGGGTCGCGGCCGGCGGCGACCCGGTCGAGCTGGCCGCCGACCCGGACAACCGCCTCACCGAGGACGAACTCCTGCGCCTGGACGGCCGCAGGGCCGCCGAGGCACTCGGCTGGCGCCACCGCTACGACCTCGACGCCTCGGCCGCCGTCGTCGTCGCCTGGCACCGGGCCGTCCGCGCGGGCACCCCGCCGGTCGAGCAGACCGCGGCCCAGGTCGAGGACTTCCTCTTCGACGCACACCTCACGCAGACCGACGAACGGGCAGGCGAGCAGCAGTGACCAGCACACGACGGGCAGTCGTCTTCTCCCGGGAGTACCCGCCCACCACCGTCGGCGGCACCAGCACCGTCGCCCGCAACCTCGCCGCCGGCCTGGTCGCCGAGGGCTGGGAGGTCGCCGTCGTCACCTCCCGCCCCGGCGCCGCCGACGACCTCCGCGAGCGGATCGACGGGGTGACCGTCCACCGCGTCGGCACCGACGTCGTCTACAACGCCGGCAGCGGGCTCGCCGACGACAGCCTGCGCGTCCACCGGCGCTTCCACAGCGCCGCGCAGCAGCTCGCCGAGGAGACCGGGGCACCCGACCTGGTCGCGCTGCCCGACCTCTTCTGCCATCCCGAGGCCGCGATGTTCGCGCGCCGGCACGGCGTGCCGCTGGTCAACGTCCTGCTCCAGGACTTCCGCGCGATCACCCCGTACGACCGCGACAAGCACCGCGTCACCAGCGGGGTCGCCGCCGACGCCGCGCACCTGGTGGGGCTGGAGCGCAAGGCCGTCCTGACCAGCGACCACACCGTCTTCATCAGCCGGGCGCTGTCCGACGCGATCACCAGCTACTACCCGGAGAACACCGCGCCGCACTCGGTGATCCACCTCGGCGTCGACCCGGACGAGATCCGGGCCGTCGAACAGGACCCGCGGTGGCACCGCCGCCGCGAGGCCCTCGCGATCGGCTCCGAGCCGCTCCTCGTCGGCTGCGGGCGGCTCGTCCCCGTCAAGGGCTACGCACAGCTGCTCACCGCACTCGACCTGCTCGGTGCCGTCCGGCGGCCGGACGGCACCGCCGTACGGCCGCACCTCGCGCTGGTCGGCGTCGGCCCGGAGGAGCGGCCGCTGCGCGAGCTCGCCGGGCGGCTCGGCCTCGCCGACCGGGTGACGTTCCTCGGCGACGTTCCCCGGCAGGAGGCGCTCGGCTGGATGTCCGTCGCCGACGTCGCCGTGGTGCCCAGCCTCTGGGAGTCGTTCTGCTACGTCTGCGCGGAGATGATGGCGTTCGGCCGCCCCGTCGTCGCCACCGCCGTGGACTCGCTGCGCGAGCTGGTGCCCGGCCCCGAGTTCGGCTACCCCGTCCCGGTCGAAGGCCCCTCCGGTGCCCGGGTCCTCGACCCGGCGGTCCTCGCCGACGCCCTGCGCCAGGCCTTCGCCGACCCGGACGAGGCCGCCCGGCGCGGCGCCGCCGCCCGCGCCCGGGTCGCCGAGCACTTCACCAACCGGCGCTTCGCCCAGCGGGTCTCCGACCTCTGCCTCGAACTCACCGAAGGGCGGGCCGATGGCTGACGGCCGCTCGACGGACGGGGCGACCGACCGCGAACGGATCGCCGGCCTCTGCGACTCCGTCACCGCCCCCGACCGCCGCAGCGCCCGGCTCGCGCAGGTCCGCCAGCTCGCCCTCGCCCGCCCGGCCGGCAGCCTGGGTCGGCTCGACACCCTCGTCCAGCGGGTCGCGGGCATCCGCCGCACGGCCTCCCCCGGCCCGCTGGCCACCGTCGTCAGCGTGCTGGCCGGGGACCACGGCGTGGCCGCGCAGGGCACCTCGCGCTTCCGGCCCGGCGTCACCAGCCAGGTGCTGCGCCTGATCGACGGCGGGCAGGCGCCGGTCAACATCCTGGCCGACCGCCTCCCGGCCCGTGTCGAGACCGCCGACCTCGGTCTCGTCGACCCGGTCGGCGACCAGCGCTACAAGATCGCGCCCGGGACCGCCGACATCTCCGTCCAGGACGCCATGACCGCCGACCTGGCCGCCCGCGCGGTCGCCGCCGGCGCCCGCTTCGCCGCGGAACGCCTCGGCGACGCGGGGCTGGTCGCGGTCGGGGAGATCGGTGTCGGCAACACCACGGCCGCCACCGCGCTCGCCGCCCGGCTGCTCGGCCTTCCCGCCGCCGAACTCACCGGGCTCGGCTCGGGAGTGCCGCAGGCCACCGTCCACCGCAAGGCCGCCCTCGTCGACCAGGCGCTCACCCGGACCGCCCGGCTGCCCGACGACCCGCTCACGGTGCTCGCCGCGCTCGGCGGCTACGAGATCGCCGGCAACACCGGCCTCATCCTCGCGGCGGCCGCCCGCCGGCAGGTCGTCCTCGTCGACGGTGCCATCACCGCGGTCGCGGCCCTGCTCGCCGTCCGGCTCTGCCCGGCGGCGGCGGGATACCTGGTCGCCGCCCACGAATCCACCGAACCCTCGCACCGGCACGTCCTGGCCGCCCTCGGCCAGCCCCCGCTGCTCCGCCTGGAGATGCGCCTCGGTATGGCCTCCGGCGCCGCCCTCGCCGCCGGCCTGGTCAACGCCGCCCTCGCGGTCGCCGAGAACACCCCCAGCGCCGACATCGCCGGCCTGGCAGGAGCCCAGTGACCAGCCCCGCGCCGCCGACCGGCCCGGCCCCGGCCCGGCCCCCCGCCACCGGCGCGTCCCCGGGGCGGATCGTGCGCGGGGTGGTGTTCGATCTCGACGGGACCTTGGTCGACTCCTGGGCGCTGCACCTGCGGTGCCTGCGGCGCAGCGTGGTGGCCGTCGGATTGGAGCAGCCGAGCGGCGCCCGGTTGGCCGCTGCGCAGCGGCCGACGGATCTGGAGACGCTGGCGGTGCTGGTGCCGGCGGGCCTGCTGGGTGAGGCGGCGCGGGCCTACGATGCCGCGTTCCGGGAGGAGTTGGCGGGCGGGGCGTCTCCCGCGCCGCCGATGGCCGGGGCGCGGGAGGTGGTCGGGCTGCTGCGCGCGCGAGGGCTGGTGCTGGGGATCTGCACGGGCCGCTCACGTGCGCACGCCCGGCTGCTGCTCGACGCGTGCGGCCTGCCGCTCGATCTGACCGTGGCCCGTGAGGACGCTCCGCGCCCCAAGCCGGCCGCGGACGGCCTGCTGCTCGCGCTGCGGCGGCTCGCTCTGGCGCCCGAAGAGGCGGTGTACGTCGGCGACAGCGCCGCCGACGCGCGGCAGGGAGCCGCGGCCGGGGTCGCCGCGACCCTTCTCCTGGGCCCGCCCGGTCCCGGCCGGCTCGCTTCACTGAACGATCTTCCCGCAGTACTCCGAAAGGCCCGGCCATGACCAGGATCGTCCAAGCCGTTCGCGACAACGGCGCACCGCCCGACGCCACCGCGCTGGTCGTGAACGGCCGGGTCTGGACCTACCGTGAGCTGCTGGCCTCGGCCGAGCGGGTCGCCGCCGCCCTGGCCCGACGGGACGTTCCCGGGGAGAGCGTGGTGGCGCGGACGGCGGACCCGGCGGCGACGGCGGTCCTGGTGCTGGGCTGCGATCTGGCCGGGGTGCCGCTGGTGCACCGTGATGCCGCGGCTCCCGGCGGTGCCGTCGGCCCGATCGCCCAGGACGGGCCGACCGACCACGTCGGCGGCACCGCCCTGTCCGAGGAGCCTTCGCTGCGGCTCACCGGGAAGGGCCGCTCGGACCTGCCGGACGGAGTGCCGGCGGGCGCCCAGGTCTTTCTGACGTCCGGCTCCACCGGTGTGCCGACGGGTGTGGTCCGCACCTCCGCCGCCGTGCTGGCGGACGCCCGGCGGGTGGGCGGCTTCCTGGGCTACGGGCCGGACGCCCCGGTCGCGGTGGCGGCGCCGCTCTTCCACGCCTACGGGTTCAACTACGGGCTCATCGCGCCGCTGGTGCTGGGTGCGCCTGTGCGGTTCTGCCCGGTCAGGTCGGTACCGTCCCGGCTGCTGGCGGCGGTGCACGGCCATGGCGCGCGGACGCTCATCGCGCTGCCCTTCCACTACGCGCTGCTGGCGCAGGCCGCCGCGGCCCGCGAGGGCCTGGCCACGCCGCCCAGCCTGGCGCTCGCGGTGTCGGCGGGCGCGCCGTTGGGGCCGGGGGTGGCCGCCGCGATCGCCGAACGCTTCACCTTCCGTCTGCACAACTGTTACGGCTCCTCGGAGGCGGGCGCGGTCACGCTCGCCCCGGTCTCCGGTGGCGAGGCCGACGGCTGGGTCGGGGTGCCGCTGCCGGGGGTGGCGGCCGAGGTCGTGCAATCGGCCGACGACGACCTGCCGCGAGGCGAACTCCGGCTGCGGACCACCTCGTTGGCCTTCGGCCGGATCGGTCCGGCGGGCCTGGTGCCGCTCGATCTCGACGAGGAGGGCCGGTACCGCACCGGGGACCTCGCCCTGCCGCCGGCCGCGGAGGGCGCCCTCCGGCTGGCCGGGCGGATCGGAACCCTGATCAACGTGGCGGGGAAGAAGGTCGCCCCCGTCGAGATCGAGCGGGTGCTGGCGGAGCACCCGGCGGTGGCGGACGTCCGGGTGTCGGCCTCCCCGGACCGCGCGCACGGACAGGTGCCGGTGGCCGAGGTGGTGCTGCGGGCTCCGGCGCCCGAGCTGGTGCGGTGGTGCCGCGATCGGCTGGCACCCCATCAGGTGCCTCGGCGGATCACCGAGGTCCCGTCGATTCCCCGCTCGGCCACCGGCAAGCCGATCCACCGCGAGGTGGTCCGGTGAACCGCTCCTCTGCCATGGCCGACACCCCTGCGGCCCCGCCGGGTCCGGGGCGGCTGGGGCTGATCGGCCGGCTGATCCTCTCCTGCGACGGCACGGTCACGCCGCTCGTCGAGCAGGTGGTGGGAGAGCGCATCGTGACCGCCGGGCTGACCCATGCGCCGGAGCCGGCGGACGAGGAGGTCGCGCGCTTGCTGACGGTCCCGACCGGCCGGGTGCTGCTGTCGCGGACCACCGAGCTGGTCGGTGCCCGGTCGGGCCTGGTGCACGTGAGGGCCAGGACGCTCCTGGTGGTGGAGGCGCTGCCGGCGCCGCTGCGGACGGATCTGCTGGGCGGTGACGAGCCGATCGGGCGGCTGCTGCGCCGGCACCGGATCGAGTCGTTCCGCGAGATCGTCTCCTCGACGGCCGCCGTGGCGCAGGGCGGTGCCGCCCGGCGGTACCGGGTGGTGATCGGAGGGGTCCCGGCGATGCTGATCGACGAGGTCTTCGCCCCGGGGTGCCTCGGCGAGCCGGTCTGACCGGCGGCGCGGCGAACCACGACGGCGGGGGGGGGGGGGCAACCCACCCCCCCCCCACCACACCCCCCCCCCCCC